>JBNMOV010000054.1:0-16698 GCA_051275765.1 Maribacter sp.
TATTGATTAGATCAGCTTTTATTCCGCCATCTTCTTGCTTGGATAATTCGAAATTCATGAAGATGATTTGTGGAGTAGAACGGTTTTCTTCAATATCTTCTGTTATAGAAATAGGAGGTACATTTGAAGGCATACTATTTTTATTAGTTACACAAGATCCTAATGATAGAATGATAATAAGGGAAAAGGGATAAAAGTATTTCATGATGTCTAAGATAGACATTTTAATGAAAAGGTGTTTTGGTAAGGCTATAACTGTTGTGGAAAAGTCATTTGTCCTTATGCTATATCTAATATTAAACAAATGAAATATGTCCCTTTGGAATATGATTGTGATGAATAACTTAACAATTATTCCGTTTCAGAAATGAGAACACCTTCCACACTTACCTTTTCATAGGATTGTGAGGTCCAATTGCTCGTTTTAGCATTGAAAACATAGATGAGATTATCATTGGTGTCATTGAACATGAAATTCCCATTAGCAGCTCTTATTCTTACATTGCTAATGCGAGCATAGGATTGAGAAATCCAGCTATCTGATTGAGTATTGAAAACATAGATCTTGTCATCATTAGTATCATTGAAGGCGAAATTTCCTTTGGAAGACATGATGCCAATATTACTGATGCGACTATAAGATTGAGCAGACCAACTTCCGCTTCTGGTATTGAAAGCGTAAAGCTTATCATCATTGTGATCATTGAAAATGAGATTTCCAGTGATAGAATCTACAATAATTGGCTCTGTAATAGAACGATAAGATTGACCTAGCCAAGTATCTGTTTTGGCATTGAAAACATAAACGATATCATCATTGGTATCATTGAAAAAGAAATTGCCATTTACCTTTTGCAAGCCTGTATTACTAATGCGATCGTAGGACTGAGAAGACCAAGTTCCTGTATTAGAATTGAATACATAAATGAAATCTGCATTCGTGTCGTTGAAGGCAAAATTAGCAGATTGATTATCAATGATCTGTTCATTGATATTATCCTCGATCGTAGGATTCTGAGCAAAGGAAAAAACAATAATAAACAATAATAATAGATGAAGGAATAATGCCTTTTTCATAAAGCTTTTAAGGATTAAAAACTATATAATTTATTGAAAATCAACTATTAGTTATGGTAGAAGTATTATGTTTCTACAATTTCTGATCGTTAATCTTCCTATCTAATTCCTTAGAATTACGACCTAAGTCCTTAGCTTTTTGCCAAGCTTCTACAGCTAGGCTTTTGTTACCATTCTCATAAAGAATATCGCCATAGATTTCTAATGTATCTGGTATTTTATCGCCACCAGCTTTCATAGATTTCTCTAACCAAGTTTGAGCTTCCTTGTTATTTTTTAGTAATAAGTGTATGCGACCAAGGTTAGCTAAAAAATAAGGCTGATCTGTTTTGATTTCATTGGCTTTAAAAGCCATTCCTCTTGCCTTTTGTAATTCCTGTCCACGCTTAGCTAAGTGATAACTATAATTGTGTAAAACCATCGCACCATTTGGATCTATTTCCAATGCTCTTTCGAACATTTTATCAGAACGATCATACTTTTTTAAATTAGAATATTCTACACCTAATCTATTGTAAATATCATATTTGAGAGTAGTGTTTTTACCAGACATCATCAATGCCTGTTCGAACATACTAGTAGCTTCTCCATGGTTTTTAGTAACACTTTGTGCTACTCCATTCATATAATATACTTTGGCTTGATTAGGAAAAATATCCATCGCATCCTCTGTAATACGGATGAGTGCTGGCATATCTTTTAGTTCTATTTGCAAGTACATGATTTGTTCCCATACAGCGAAAACACTTTTGTCCAGTTCGAGTGTTTTTTTATAATTAACTAAGGCTTCTTTTGGTAGTCCAGCATGATAAAGCATATCTGCATATAAAGAAAATGCCTTTGCTTCTTGTGGATGAGCTTGAGTGATAATTTCTCCTAAAGATAAGGCGGCGACCTTCAATTCTTGGTCATCACTATCCTGCATCATATCGATGTATGGATAGAGTTCCTTCACCTTTTTATCTATGCTTACACTCGATTTAGCCATGATAGGCTTGATATAAGCCAAATAACTCAAGTGATTGCCATCATCTTTTAATCCATAAGCTATAGCCATATTGGCATCAGCATCTTTAGAATCTATGGCAAGGATACGTTTGTATATTTTCGCTGCCGCTTTTTTATCTCCTTCCTTACTATAAAACTCTGCAAGGATATGGAGGTAATTGGTTTCTTGAGGAAAAGCACTAATCAATTTCTCTATTTCTGATATGGAAGCCTTATTATCTCCCATACCATAGTAAAGTGTATATTTTTTTTTAGTCAATTCCTCATTCACACCTACCATTTTTTCCAATTTGTTATAGATGACAACTGCCTTCTCTGGCTGATTGGCTTTGACGTAGTAAAATGCCTGTTGAAATAGAAAATATTCGTTTTCTGGATGAGCTTTTGCTAGTGATCCATATACTCCAGCAGCTTGTTCGAATTTATTGTTTCGCTCTAGTATGAGGGCATAAACATCCTTGTACCATACATTATCTGGAGCCAATTCTATAGCTCTTTCAATGGATTTTAAAGCAAGAGCATCTTCCTCCAATACATCATACATCCTAGCTAGTTCGTAAGCAGCTGGATGATTTTCAGGATCTTTTTTTAGCACTTCTCTAAAGAGGTATGCTGCATCCTGATAATGTTCCAATAGCTTCTCTCTAGTAGCATCAATGAAAATCTTTTGGATTTCCACATCAGCTAGTAATGGACGTTCCTTTTGTGCTTGTAGGCTAGTGAGAGATAGCGTAACACAAAGAATAAGGATGATATTTTGCAGGTTTAATATCTTCATAAACTGAAATTTGAGAAATCGCCTAGGCTGACATTTTGGGGTTTTCCTGTATATTCAGCCTTGTTGCCTAGCATAGAATCTTGTAGCTGTGCATTCTTAACGACGGTTTCGTTTTGTATAACGCTGTTTTTTATGATTGAGTTGTCTATCGTGGTATGATGTCCAATAGAAACATGTGGTCCTACGATAGAGTTTTTTATAATTGCTCCTTCTCCTATAAAACAAGGTTGGATAATGACAGAGTCTTCTATACTCGCGGTTTCATGAACGAGATTCTTATCCTTATTGAATTCCAATACCCTTTGATTCGCATGAACGACTGCTTTTTTATTACCACAATCGAGCCATTCATTGATGATACCAGGTTTGAATTTCAATCCCTTTTCCTTCATGTTTTCTAGGGCATTGGTGAGTTGATACTCGCCTTTGTCCATGATATTATTATCCAAAAGGTATTTGAGTTCCTTTTTTAAATTATTACCATCACTAAAATAGTAAATTCCTACGATAGCCATATCAGAAACAAAGGTTTCTGGTTTTTCTATAAAGTCCATGATGAATCCACTTCTGTCTACTTTAACAACGCCGTAAGCGGATGGATCGGCTACTACCTGTGTCCAGATGATACCATCTAGGTTTTTATCAAAAGAAAAATCTGCTTTGAATAATGTATCTGCAAAAGCTATAATAACATTGCCATCCAAACTAGGTTCTGCACAAAGTATGGCATGTGCTGTTCCTAATGGTTCATTTTGATGATAAACGGATCCCTTAGCTCCCAGACTCGCTGCTATTTCTAATAAATTCTTTTCCACTTCTGCACCAAAATCCCCAATAATAAAAGCGATTTCGTCTACCTCGCCGTTGAAAGAGGCAGATAAATCTTCAACCAATCGCTGTACGATAGGCTTTCCTGCTACAGGTACAAGTGGTTTAGGAACAGTAAGCGTGTGTGGGCGTAATCTGGAGCCTCTGCCCGCCATAGGGATAATAATTTTCATAAAAATAAATTGGTTGGTTGATTAAGTATTTAATTGATTGTTATTGGTTTCTTTTAGACATTTTAATTTCCTAAAAGGAACAGTTTTGAATGCTTAAGATACAAAATAAACATATTCCTAAATATAGTAATGTGTTTGAGGTGTTCTTTAATTTATTTAGATAATAAGGTCTAAGTGAAACGAATTCAATAACATGAGCCATTATGCTTGTTCTTTTTTCTTCTAAAGAATTCAAAAAATAGTTCCGTAGCTACGGCTATGCAATGATTTTTTGAATTCTTTAGAAGAAAAAATTACTACCCATTCTGGCTCAAGTTATTAAATACGTTTCACTAATAGAACATAGCCTGAAAGGGCTTAGGGATGAGAAATAAATAAACGATACCACTTATAACGCCGGATTTTTGCTTGCTAATAAGGCGAAAAACGCAGACATAGCCGTAGCTATGGCGAGTATTTTCAACGAAGTTAGCAAGCAAAAAGGCAAGTTAGAATGTAGCGTTTATTTGTTTCTCGTCCCTTATCAGATAAGTCATTCAAAATAACAGCGTAAATATAGGCTATTTTAGAATTGGAAAGTGTAAACGTTATGTGAAGATAGCGTGAAGAAGCCTCTAAGTCTTGTGCATTTTTTGATAAAGTTTCCTAATGATAGTGATTTGACCTCTGTGATGTACTTCATCTTCTGCCAAATGATACAATGCTCAAGCTAGGTTGTATCCTGTTTCTGGATGGTATCCTTCTCTTTTTTTATGAAATGATGTAATGTCTAATTGCTGAATTTGAGTGAACATCTTAGTTCTAGAATCTTCTAATCTTTCGATATACTTGTCTATGCTATCAGTAGTGATGAGTTGAGGAATGAATTTGCCCATTTCTAATCCAGGCATAATGATTTTTCGTTCTTCCTCGTTGAGATATCGTTCTTCTATGAACTCGATTCTAAAATAATATTCAGCAGCAATAATATGCGAAAGTAATGCACCTATAGTATTCCAGCCAGTATCAAATTGCCAATGAAGTTCTTCTGTAGATAGGTCATCCACTCTTTGTAAGGTCGTAATTCTAGCATTGAGCATAATGCCTAATAGGAAATCAATAGAATGGTCATTCGTATTTCCAAAGGGGATAAAAGTTTTCCTGTCTCTCATTATTTGAAGTTGGGAATTAGAAATTGAAAGTTATACTTTTTCTATCAATTTCTAATTCCCATTCTCCAATTTTACTCTACCACAGTTATTTTCAGCATATTCGTTCTGAACCTTTTGTGTAAAGGCATAGAACCCGTATTGATAAGAATATCGCCTTCTACGACTTCTCCTGCACGTTTTAGGATGTCTTTTACATCTTCTATCGTTTCGTCTGTAGTCGTGAATTTATCATAATAAAAACACTTGACTCCCCAGACTAAGCTAAGGATAGAAAGCATATGCTGCTGGTCAGAAAACATATAAACCTTACTTTTAGGACGATAACTCGATACCTTGAAAGCAGTATAACCAGAACTGGTCATTCCTATGATTGCCTTAGCTTTTACTTCGTCAGAAGTTTTGGCAGCATTGAAACAAACTACGTCAGAAAGGAAGGTTCTGGATTTGGTGTCAGCTTTTGGACGGAAGTTAGGCTCATAGTAGCTTTCTGCTTCTTCTATGATCTTATTCATAGATTCTACCACCTTGACAGGGTGTGCACCTACAGAAGTTTCTCCACTCAACATGACAGCATCCGCACCATCCAAAACTGCATTGGCTACATCTGTGATTTCTGCACGAGTAGGGGAGGGATTTGTAATCATACTATCCATCATTTGTGTAGCTACGATAACAGGTCTTGCTCGTTGGATACATTTTTTGATAATGTCCTTTTGTAATAATGGCAATTGCTCCATAGGCATTTCCACACCTAAATCGCCTCTAGCTACCATAATTCCGTTAGATGCCTTAATGATAGATTTCAAATTAGCGATAGCCTCTGGCTTTTCGATTTTTGAAATGATTTTAGCTGGATGATTTTTTGCCTCCAATCTCTTTCTCAAATCTTTCACATCCTTAGCACGCCTCACAAAAGAAAGAGCAATCCAGTGAATATTTTGTTCTAAGATAAATGCTAAATCACGCTCATCTTTCTTAGTTAATGAAGGAAGAGAAATCTTAGTATTAGGAAGATTAACGCCCTTATTGGATTTAAGTATACCTCCAAATTTTACTTTGAGTTTGACTTCATTCTTTCCATTAGATTCTACGACTTCTAGCACGATTTTACCATCGTCTATCATCACACTTTCTCCTGGCTGGACATCTTGTGCGAACTGATTATAGCTCATATAGATTTTCTCCATATTACCTATGCATTCCTCATTGGTAAAGGTAAGAATGTCGTCTTTCTTTATAGGCAGACCTTCGCCTTCCATTTTTCCTACACGTAATTTTGGCCCTTGTAAATCACAAAGTATGCCTACGTGGAGATTATATTTTTCATTGATATAATTAATCCTATTGATAACCTTGAGGTGCTCTTCGTGTTCGCCATGCGAAAAATTGAGCCTGAATATATTTACACCTGCCTTGACTAATGCCATGAGGTTATCATAAGACTCTGATGCAGGGCCTATGGTGGCTACTATTTTAGTGCTTTGATGATCTACTACTTTCATAAAAATATAAGGTCTGGTTAAGTTAGTGTACAAGTTACAATAATTAATTGATTAAGTACAAATTCAGTTGCAAATTAATCATTCATTCGATACCACCTAAGTTCTGAGAGGAGGAATTTATATTCTTTTTTCAATTTTGTAACAGCTTTTGTGAAGTTTCTGAACTTCTTTTCACTCCTGTATTTTTTGAAAGCAGCATCTTTTAAAAATCGCTGATAAACTTTCTTATCACTAAATGCACCTAATCTCTTGGCAGTAGTCAACTGTGTATACATATTTGATTTTTCGCCAGAAATAGCATGGGCTTTTGCTATTTTGTAATAGATGAGACCTTTGTAAATTTCATTTTTAGAGGGCGTATAAGAAAGTGCTTTTTTATAATATTCAATAGATTTATCATACTGTTCTTTTTCTACGAATATATCTCCAATTTCTTCATAGGCATATATAAATTTATTGTCTATATTCAGTGCATTTTCTAATTGGCTTATAGCAGCCATAGCATTTCCCTTTTTATTCATGGCGATTGCTTTATAAAAAGGAATGATGGCTAGATTGGGTTGTAATTTTCCTGCTACTTTTAGATCCGCCAATGCTTCATCATTTAAATCCAAAAATAGATTCATAGCACCTCTATTGCGATAAGCTATGGAAAGTGTAGGATCTAAAACAATCGCCTGACTGAAATATTCCTTGGCTTTTTCAATATCTTTTTTGATAGGATTATCAATGTCTTGGTTATAAAATTGTGCAGCTCCAGCATTATTATACGCCATTGCAAAAGTAGAATCCAATCGAAATGCACCTATAAAATCGTCTATCGCTCCATCATAATCTCGAATACTGCATTTGACCATCCCTCTATCATTAAGTGCCTTGCTGTTTTGTGGATGATAGGAAAGTTCTTGATTGAAATAGGATAAGGAAGTTTCATAATTCCCATATTGATAATAAATTTTTCCTAATGCAAAAGAAGCATCTGTTTTTCCAGGAGCGATTTCTTGAACTTTTTTGAAGTCATTGATAGCTAAATCATATTTCTTTACATAATAATAGCTAAATCCTCGATGTCTATAAACTTCTGGGATTGGATCATTAGATTGGGCGAGATATTTACTAAAATTATTAATAGCCTCTTGGTATTTTCCTTGCTGGTTATGTTGTAATCCAATACTGATGAGGGCATCGCTATTTTGCTGTCCAAAAGAGATGAAAGGAATGATTAGGAAAGATACGATATGGAATATTAGTGGATTCATATATTAAAGTTCAGTGTGAATTTTAGTGATTAGAGCTTGTTCAAAATTGGCTATTAGCCCTAAGTATTAAATTTAAATAAGCTCTTAGAACAAGAAGTATATGTATTAGTCAATTTATCATCTGTTTATCCAAAATCCAAATATCTTTATTTTCCTGTTCCCTTATGCCCCTATTTAAGACAAATTAGTTTAGTTTTACAGAAAAAGAACACAAATCGACACCACGATTATATGTATGATGTTATTTTAAGTTTTATTACAGCATTCACGTTGACCTTTTTCGCCATACCTTCTATTATTAATGTGGCACGAGTAAAAAACCTAGTGGATGTTCCTACAGAAAGGCATTCCCATACGGAAATTACGCCTTCGCTTGGTGGTATTGGTATTTTTGCTGGGGTTATTTTTTCTATTGTCATGTGGACTCCATTTGGTGTGTTTGGTGATTTGCAATATATCCTCGCTTCATTTGTCATTATTTTCCTCATGGGAGCCAAGGATGACATCGTTCCCATGTCGCCATACAAGAAAATGGTCGGGCAACTTTTTGCCGCTTTTATCCTCGTTTATAAAGCAAATATTAAGATAACAAGTCTATATGGCATCTTTGGTATCTTCGCCTTACCAGAATCTGTTGCCATTATATTGAGTGTATTTACCATTTTTATTATTGTCAATGCTTTTAACCTCATTGATGGTATTAATGGATTAGCAGGTTGTATCGCAGTATTGATTTCGCTCACTTTTGGCACATGGTTCCTATTAGTGGACAGAATGGACATGGCGATGGTTGCATTTTCATTGATAGGAGCGACAGTTGCATTCTTGAATTATAATTTTAATCCAGCCAAGATATTCATGGGAGATACTGGATCTTTATTGTTGGGATTGATTTGTTCTATTCTAGCTATAAAATTCATAGAATATAATGGAGATCCTCAAATGATCCAAACACACCCCAACTTGGTTATTGGTTCGACTCCTGCAGTAGCCATGGGGATTCTTATTTTACCTTTATTTGATACGCTCAGAGTATTTACTACTCGTATGCTCAAAGGGAAATCTCCTTTTTATCCTGATAAAACACATATTCATCATCTTATGTTGGATTGTGGAATGTCTCATATGCAAGGTACGCTAGTATTGGTATTGGTCAATGTTGCTTTCATTGCACTAGTCTATTTCTTACAAGATATTGGTTCGTTTAATCTTATTGTATTATTACTCACGATTGCTTCTATATCATCTGGTTTACTATATTTATATACCAGAAAGGCTCGAATAGCCAGATTCAAAACACAAGCAGTTAAAAGTTAGCATTGATGGCATTCCTATATGTATTTTTAGGAGGAGGCTTGGGCAGTATGGCTCGATTTAGTATCGCTAAACTATTAGCACATTATAATTTCACCTTTCCCTGGGCTACCTTTCTTGCCAATATATTTGCCTGTATTATCTTGGGAGCATTGACTGCTTATGCAGCTAAGAATGGAATATCTGATACCCTTCGTTTTACTTTCATGATAGGGTTTTGTGGAGGTTTTTCTACTTTTAGTACCTTTTCCAGCGAAACGTTTAAACTCATTGAACAAGGACAATTATCCTACGCTTTTGCTAATATTCTATTCAGTGTGACGGTCTGTTTATTAGGAATTTATATAGGTATTCGATTGGTGAGGTGATGGAACAGTGAAACCACTAAATTTTCCTACCTTTACAGCAGTTTTAAAAAAGAATTCCCTAACCAAATTTATTACCTATGGAGCTGACTCATGATATGCTGACCCGTCTTGAAAAATTGCAGAAGAAATTCGATGTAATGGGGCAGGATATGGAATCTTATTTAGATGGATTGCTCCATGCAGATTATCTTACTTATTGGGATTATATCCATTTAGATACCTTACTTAGTCTCCAGACACCTAAGACGAGAATTTTAGATGAGCGTATTTTTATCATGTACCATCAGATTACTGAATTGTATTTCAGACTGATATTAGATGCCTACGAAAGACTGGCAAAGGATGAGAATAGGACAGCTAAATTATTCAAGCGTCAGATCAAAAGAATCAATACCTATTTTAAGATTTTAGTGGATTCCTTTGGAGTGATGGTAGGAGGATTGGATAAGGAAGAATTCCTTAAGTTTAGGATGAGTCTTTTGCCTGCCAGTGGATTCCAATCTGCACAATATAGAGAAATAGAAGTAGTCAGTACCAGTTTTCAACAATTAATCCATCATACGAAAAGAGAGCAAATTGACGCTAACTCTAGTATTCCAGAAATGTATGAACATCTATATTGGAAAACTGGTGCAACTGAATTAGCAACAGGAAAAAAGACATTGACGCTTCGCCAGTTTGAAGAGAAATATGGGCAGTTTTTTGTGATTTTGGCAGGAGATGTCCAGAATACAAATATCAGAAGTTTATACCAATCCTTGACAAAGGAAGAAAGAGCAGATAAAGAGTTGATAAATCTTCTTCGTGAGCATGATTTGAATGCTAATGTAAGGTGGCCACTATCACATTTTCGAGCGGCAGTTCAATATATGGATCGCAAACCAGAGGTCATTTCAGCTACAGGTGGTACGAATTGGCAAAAATACCTGCCTCCTATGAATCAAAGGATTATTTTCTATCCAGAATTGTGGTCTGAAGAAGAATTGGCAGCTTGGGGAACACAACAATTCATATAGTAATGACAAATTCCAAAGCATATTTTCAATCTCCTTTTGGCACTGTATTGGTCAGAGCATCTAAATTAGGTATCCAGTCTGTACAATGGCTAGATGAAACCAAAGAAAGATCTGTGCCAGAAGAATTAGAAGAATGCGTTTTACAGCTAGAAGAATACTTCGCTAGAGAGCGTACAGCTTTTGAGTTGAAACTAGACTGGTCAGAAGGAGGAGTATTTGATAAAAAAGTATGGGAATACTTATTATCTGATGTTCCTTATGGAAAAACAGTCAGCTATTCTGAAATCGCCATAGCATTAGGAGATGTGAAAAAAGTACGTGCAGTAGGAGGAGCTAATGCCAGAAACCCTATGCCTATCATTGTTCCTTGTCATAGAGTAATAGGTAAAAATGGGTCCTTAATAGGATTCGCTTATGGTTTGGATATGAAAGCTAAATTACTGGGATTGGAACGTCCCCTAGATTTTGCAGAACAAGCTAGTTTGTTTTAATTAGATAACGAGATATTGAGATGCTAAGATTTTAAGATAAATATTTCTAAAATCTAACAATAAAATAATCTGTGGACTGAGGTCTATCGTATGAGAACTAAATAATCATGATTAAGAATACATTATCATATGCTCGCGAATTGGATCAGAAAGATCCATTGAAGGAATATAGAGCGCAATTTTGGCTTCCTCAACATAATGGGGAAGATACAATATATCTTTGTGGTAATTCTTTAGGATTACAACCTAAGGCTACAAAAGCAGCGTTGATTCAAGAATTGGATCATTGGAAAGAGCATGGAGTGGAAGGACATTTTAAAGGCGAGATGCCTTGGATGTACTATCATAGATATTTCATTGAGCAATCAGCGAAAATAGTAGGAGCTCAGCATGACGAGGTCGTTGTCATGAATACACTAACTACGAACTTGCACTTGATGATGGTTTCCTTTTATCGCCCTACTAAGAAGCGATACAAAATCATCATGGAAGCAGGAGCTTTTCCTTCAGATCAATATGCGATGGAATCGCAAGCACATTGGCATGGTTTCAAGCCAGAAGATGTAATAATCGAAGTCGCTCCAAGAGAAGGGGAGCATGCACTTCGTACAGAAGATATTATTAAGGCGATTAATGAAGAAGGCGATGCTGTCGCTTTGGTGATGTTTGGTGGAGTGAATTATTACACTGGACAGTTTTTCGATTTGGAAGCGATAACTCAAGCAGGTCATGGTGTAGGAGCGATGGTTGGATTTGATTTAGCTCATGCTGCTGGAAATGTTCCTTTACAATTACATGATTGGAAGGTAGATTTTGCTGTATGGTGTTCCTATAAATATATCAATTCTGGTCCTGGTGGTCCTAGTGGATTATTCGTACATGAAAAACATGGCAATAGCCCAGATATTCCTCGTTTTGCTGGCTGGTGGGGACATGATGAAAGCGAACGTTTTCAGATGAAAAAGGGATTTATCCCAATGAAAGGAGCAGCAGGATGGCAATTGAGTAATGCTCAGATATTTGGAATGGCAGCACATAAGGTCAGTCTGGATATGTTTGAAGCAGCAGGAATGGATCGACTGCGAGAAAAAAGTATTCAACTAGTCAACTATCTAGAATTTCTTATTCATGAAATCAATAAGAAAAAGTATAGATATAATATCATAACGCCTAAGGAATCAAAAGATAGAGGCTGCCAATTATCCATTCTTACAGGGGATGAAGGCAAGCAATTATTTGAGTTCTTAACGGAAAATGGCGTAGTGGCGGATTGGAGAGAACCTAATGTCATTCGTGTAGCAACAGTACCTTTATATAATTCGTTTGAGGATGCGTATAGGTTTGTAGAATTATTGGATAATTTTGTAGCTTAACATATTATACGCGATTCAATAAATGCTTTTGTATTGGGTGTGTTACTCATTTAGTTGAGTGAGAAGCACAAAATGCAGACGTAGTCGTAGTTACAGCGAGTATTTGTAACGAAGCAATAAGTTCATATATATATACGGAAAGTATTAGTGAATTGGGTACTAGTTAAAGATAGCAATAATGGCTGAAGAAAAAGAAAGAGGATTAATGAATAGCATTTTAGATATGACTTGTCCCCAATGCAGGACAGGAAGATTATTTGAAACTACAACTTTCTCATTTCAAAAACCATTTGAAATGTATCATCGCTGTCCACATTGCAACCAAAAGTATATGCTAGAACCTGGCTTTTATTTTGGTGCGATGTTTATTTCCTATACGATTACAGCCGTCTTTTGTTTGTCAGTAATAGGTCTAAGTATGTTAGTCTTTGGCTTGGGGGTATGGACTTCTTTTGCTTTATTAATACTTATCTGTATCATTCTTTTCGTATGGTTTTTCAGAATCTCCCGTTCTATATGGATACATGGATGGGTAAAATACGATCCTAAAAAACGATAGTTCTTCCCATGAAATATATTTTCAATAAATATATCGTCCCTGTTTGGTGGCGAGGATATCGCCGGGAGTTCATCAAAGGAGATATATCTGCAGGTTTTACGATAGGAGTCATGCTCATTCCTCAGGGAATGGCATATGCGATGCTTGCTGGTATGCCACCTATTTATGGTTTGTATGCCGCTGTATTTCCTCCTATAGTTTATGCTTGGCTAGGTTCAAGTAGACGATTGGCAGTAGGACCTGCAGCTATTACATGTATTCTCGTTACATCTGCAATAGCACCTTTGGCTGCAATAGAAAGTCCAGAATATGTGGCTTATGCAGCATTACTAAGTGTATTGACAGGATTGGTTTACATCATATTTTTGCTCCTTAGGCTAAGCAAATTTGCTAATTTACTCACAGCTCCTATTAATAAAGGTTTCGCCGCTGCTGGTGGAATCATCATCTTTGTCAACCAACTTAAGTACCTCTTTGACGTAGATATTAATAGAGGACAGAATGTAGCGGTACTACTAAAAGAATTACTTTCAAAAAACGAGGATATTAACTGGGTTACCTTTGCCATAGGTATGATAGGTATCGCATTTTTGTACTTCGTACCTAAGTGGAAAAAGACATTCCCTATTGCATTAATTGTTATCATGTTTAGCATTCTTGCGGTATGGGGCATGAGACTGGATTTGCAAGAGGTATCTATCATGGGGGCAGTACCAGAAGGTTTGCCAGAATTGGTTGATATTCCAGAAGAATGGGATCTTGAATTTCTATGGAATGCCATATTGTTATTACTCCCCAAAGCAGTCATTATTTTCCTTGTAGGATTCGCAACGAGTATCTCTGTAGCGAAAATAGTAGCAGAAAGAAATGGACTCAACGATGTCCGTCCTAGAAGGGATTTATTTGCCATAGGATTAGCCAATATCGTAAGTGGAATGTTTGGTAGCGTAGTCGTAAACGGAAGTTTGTCCAGAACGATGGTGAATGATCAAGCAGGAGCAAGATCGGGATTATCCCTTGTATTAAGTGCTATTTTGGTATTACTAACCTTACTATTCCTTACGCCATTATTCTTTTACTTGCCTAAAGCTATCCTAGCATCCGTCATCATGGTAGCCATTTCTAAACTGATTAATCCTATGGATGCCATTGGATTTTACAAGTCATCCATCAAGGAATTTCTGACCTATTTAGTTACATTCTTAGGCGTATTATTAATTAGTATAGAATGGGGTATAGTGCTAGGATTGGTTTTTTCCTTAGTATTAAAATTGTTTAAAGACAAATCAGATGACAAAGTTAAATCTGCTTAATTACTTCCTCATATTATTTATTTCATGCTTGTTTTTTTCTTGTGGAAAAGAACCTCTCTCAGCAACTAACCAACTCTACGAAATGCTCTACGATGATGCATTGGATGGAAGAGTAAAGGATTTGGAATATATAGATGGTAATTTAAAGTTTTCATTCAATTGTGATCGAAATCTTGCGAGTAGAACCATTACTAATACTTCAGATACTTGGACATGTAAATATGATGGAGATACCATTATCAATCAAATAAGAGAATACCAAAAACTGCTCTATATTCTAGATGAAAACGGACGAGTGAAAGAGTATGTTTCCCTAGTTTGGGATGGAAAAAAATGGTATACTTATTATAAGGAAGATTGGAATTTTGATAAAGAAGGTAGACTGAAAAATAAAAGTATTCAATCTAGGAAAGCAGATACTACGAGCTATTTTGTCAATAGAGAAGAATATGTATATGGCGATAGAGGCAAAGTCGAAATTTTCAAATATGGCAAAGACGAAGGCTCCAAAACTAAAAATGGACTACTTCGTACAGAAACTCGTCTAGCTAACGAAAATGGCGATTGGATGCTCATAGAAGAATTAGATGAAGATGGAATTCCTTATCGCAAATCCAATTTTATCCATACATATGACAAAGAAGGTAACTGGACTCAAGTCATATTAAACGAAGAGGATAACTATACAGGACGGACGACCAAAGATACAATTCAGCGGAAAATTAGCTATTACGCCAAAAATGAGTGTAAATAGGAAAAATGTTTGCCTTTGCGACTTCTTAGTGAAACGAAATCAATGGCTTTACTAAGTCAAGTGAATACATGGGCAGAAGAAAGTTCAAGAAACTCATGAATAAGAAAATCAAAATGTAGGATATTTCCATTCTACTACTATTTTTGATATTGAACTCTTGTGTATTTGATCTGTTTTTAATGAGAAGATAAAAGTAAACCATGAAGATAGAACAGATATATACCAAATGTTTGGCTCAAGGAGCATACTATATAGAAAGTGAGGGAGAAGTAGCGATCATAGATCCGCTTCGTAATCCATTGCCCTATATCCAATTAGCAGAAGAGGCTGGAGCGAAAATTAAGTATATCTTCGAAACTCATTTTCATGCAGACTTTGTGTCTGGACATTTGGACTTGGCAAAGAAAACAGGAGCAACTATAGTTTATGGGCCTACCGCCAAAACCGATTTCGAGAAGCATGAAGCTAAGGATAATGAAATTTTTCAATTAGGAAAAATAACGATCCAAGCTCTACATACACCAGGTCATACGCCAGAAAGTACTACTTATCTCCTATCAGATGAAAATGGCGAAGAAAAAGCCATTTTTACAGGAGATACCTTATTTATAGGCGATGTAGGGAGGCCAGATTTGGCACAAAAAGCCACTGGTTTGACTCAAGAAGATTTGGCTGGCTGGTTGTTCGATAGCTTACGTAATAAAATTATGATCTTGCCAGATGATGTCATGGTATATCCAGCACATGGTGCAGGTTCTGCCTGTGGCAAGAATATGTCTAGCGAAACTTCTGATACATTAGGTAATCAAAAAAATACGAATTATGCTTTGCGTTCAGATATGACAAGAGATGAATTCATCCATGAACTTACAGAAGGTTTACTACCTCCACCAAGATATTTTTCTGAAAATGCTTTATTGAATAAAAAAGGCTATGATAGCTATTTTGATATCATGGAACGAGGAGATGCTGCACTTTCTTTAACGAATTTTGATAAGGTAGCAGCAGAAAAGGATACACTTATCTTAGATGTTCGCAATCGAGAGGATTTCGTAAAGGGCTTTATCCCTTCTTCCATATTTATTGGTTTGGATGGTGGTTTTGCTCCTTGGGTTGGAGCATTAGTACCCAATCTGAAAACAGCTATTTTATTGATCACACCAGAAGGAAAGGAGGAAGAAGCAGTGACTCGTCTTTCTAGAGTTGGTTTTGATAATGTATTAGGCTACCTGAAAGGAGGTGTACAAACATGGTCAGATGCAGGTAGGAAATTAGACAGCATTCCTACGATAGATGTGCCTACATTTCAAGCAGAACTCAAGACCAATCCAAATATCTATGTCTTAGATGTCCGTAAACCAGGCGAGCATGAAAAACAACATATCGTCAATGCTCAGAACTATCCACTTGATTTCATTTATGAGAATCATGATGATATAGACAAGGATAAAACCTATCATATCCATTGTGCAGGTGGTTATCGATCTACGATTGCTACATCTATTCTCAAATCCAGAGGTTACAATAAACTCGTCAATGTACAAGTAGAATTCAGTGATATGGTGGCAGCTGGATTACCTATGGAAGAAGTAGGTTGTACTAAAGGGAAGTAGGGAATTCATTTTACATATGTAGTTTTCATTATTTTTTGTTATTTTTATAGAGCAAAAGAGTTATTAAGATGTCTATGATTAAGGAATATTATGCTCAAAAAGTAACTTCCACCTTTAAAAA
>JBNMOV010000055.1:0-16567 GCA_051275765.1 Maribacter sp.
GAAGGCAGCGAACATTAGATCGTTTTGGTTTGACTTATTTGAGTCGAGTTCAATCTGGTGTCATGTACGCCAGAGATCATGAACTGACGCAACAAGTAGCAGAATTAGCTCAAAATATGCTCGCCAATATTGATAAAACACATTTTCAAAGTCGCCTAAAAGAAAGTGGTAGAAATATGGAATCCTGCGAATGGAGTCTCGCTATGGCAATGTCGAAATTGGACATACCCGTTTACCCTTGGTTACAAGGACAAACTAGTGCACAGCTCGATTTTATTGATAATTATACGACTTACGATAAGGATTTCAATGAAGTGATTTGTAAATATTATTCAGATCCATTTGTTTATAATTTAAGAGGATTGAAAATAGATTGGCTACAAAAATTCTTAACTAAAACGCTTTCTCTTATTCCTGGAAAAGGCGATTACCTTAATGTAACGCCTTATTGTTTGCATTTTGGTTGGCTGCATGAGAAGCAACCGTTTTTGGATTTTGCAGATCGAGAATGGGCTAAATTATTGAATAAGAAGAAGTAACTGATGTTAGGCGCGATTAGATGAGCAGTTATTTTGATTTAATATTGACTGGTCACTATATTTCAGTACGGTATTCATTCGTTTTTGGTTCTTTTTTGTGGAAAAAAGAACCAAAAACCACCCGACGGTATGCAGTTCTTAACGCTACAACAATACTTAAAATCCTAAACAAAATAAAAACTCGTTTTAACCGTATTTCTCTTTCCTGATTTTATCTACCATCTAACTATAATACTTCTGTAATCGCCAGTTATATGCTCAAACAGTATTTTGTTTTAAACAGATTTTAAGCATCGTCTCCACTAAACTGCATAATGTCGGGAGCGTAAACACATTATTTAAAAAATCATAACCGACTGATAAATAAAAAACTAAATGGGTGTTAAATAAAAAAAAGTATGGGAGATAAAAGAATAACTGAACTCAAAACGCTACATAGCGTTATCCGAATATGAATAATATCATTAGAACCATATTTTGCGTAACATCAGGAAGTAATTTATTTTGAATAGATATTAGCTTACTTTCTAACTTTCATCAATTTATATCTGCATACATTCCTAAATCCTGTCCAGCTATTTACTTCTTCAAAATTATCTGTAATATCCTTCTTTATTTCCTCCATACTCTTATCCCAATGACCACCCTTTGACATACCTTTTTTATCTATTATTTCTGATACATTTCCTATTAATCCATAGATTCCCTTAGTATCTATTCCTTGCCATCTCACCATTGTTATCATTGTAGAAAATCCATCATCATTTATTCCAAGTGTATTATACATCAGATGACGTTGTTTTTTCATTTTCTTATTCTTCGAGCTATTTTCATCCATACATGGAAAAGCTTTACCCTCACATTCAGCCACCTCTTCCCATTCTTTTTCAGTAGGTATCGTGTATTCTGGCACAAGAATATCTTCGTGTTTAATAATCGAATCTATTTCACCTGCTAAGTATCTTTCTATCGTAAAATGATTCTCTGAAGTTTGGTTGTAAGAAAATTTTATTAAACCTAAAGTAACCAATCTAGCCTCTGTAACTACTTGGGTTCGCCATGCTGAATATTTTTTTGCTTGCTCCAAAGTTATTCCTACAACAGGATAATAATGATAGGAAGGATGACCAAAATATACTCTAGCAAATACGTCCTCACCCTTTGAATACCAAACAGTCATATCCAATACTGCTTCCTGCAAGATTTTAGAATCCTTCCCATGTATGGACTCTAACCAAGACAAATATTGCATATAATCTATATTCGTTATTTCTGTCTTATCTATGTAAAAATTATCACTAATATTTACTGTATTTGGAGGAGGAGTAACTTTATATTTATTGGCTTCGATCTCTATTTCATGTGAAGTTATACAGCCAGAAACAAGGAGTATTAAAAGAAGTAGCTTTGCTTTCATAATTTTATTTTACCATAAAGAAGTTATTTAATCCTTCAAAAACGTAGGTGGATAATCCTGCCTCAAAAACACGCCATCTGTCTGATACAATTTCTTACATCTTGAAGCATAATTGATAATGCCTTTCAATTCATTATAATCATGTTTCAATTTTTTCTTCGTTCTATATGCAGGTAAAGTCAAATTAATCAAATAGAAAAAAGCTAAAGGAATCAGATAGGTAATTTTCAAAAATCCATTTATATCTGGATTATAAATAATGATTTTACTTCTATTCGCAACTTTTAAATGAGGTGGTGTTTTTTGTTTTTTCCTATCTTGGCGATCGTGTAGTATTGCTGCTTTTTCTGTAATGAAAATAGGGATTTTGTGCTTCCTCAATCTTTGACAAAAATTATCATCCTCTCCTGTATGAAAGAAAATAGGATCGAATCCACCATTTTTTAGAACAGTTTCTCGCGTCAAAAACCAAGCAGCAGCATTCACGAATTTGGAATGATAAATACATTTTTCACGATGCTCTTTTATCTTGTGTGATTTGGAACGTTGGAGATAAATCTTAAAACGATAATCATATTCTTTCCAATCTTCACCAAAATGAAAAGGAGAAATTAAACCAAAATGAGGATTTTCCTGATGGCATTTGACAAGTTCAGTAATCGTATTCTTTTTGATATAAGCATCTTGGTTCAAAAGGAAGACATATTGAGCATCGAAAACCTGAAAAGCTTCCATCATCCCAATATTATTTGCACGGCCAAAACCAACGTTTGTACTAAGCTTAATTAGATGAATATCCTTTGGTAATAGCTCCAAAGTATTATCAGTAGAATTATTATCCACTACGATGATATTCACAGGGTAATCAGACTCTTTACAGGAAGCAATACATTTCTCGATCCACTTAACTCCATTGTAAGTAGTAATGATAATCGAACAGACTTGTTGTTTATTTTTGTCCAAAATTTAAACAGCTTCTAAAAAAATACAGAAGTTGTTTAAAAACAACTTCATAATGAAATGCGAAAATAGGGATATTTTGAAAGGGTTTTCCAATAAAAAACAATTTCATTTAAACCATAGAGTTTTTTTAGGAGAGTTTCGCAGAGGAATGCACATGAATACGCTGCGAAATCACTCTTTGTTATAACTCTGCTGTTAATTATTTGGAGGAGCTAATAATTAATGTCAATTTTGCAAGTAGTTATGATCAATAAAATTATCAATCATCCTTTCGTTAAATCTCTACAAAAAAAGCTCAGTTCTTTTAAGGAGAGTAAAAACGGTAAGATTTTCGCCAAGGTATTGAAATATGCCTTCCATATAGGGATATTTGCTTTCCTGATTTACCAACTCACAGAGATAGGCTGGATGAATGTCCTCAAGGCACTTCCTATTACACCTTGGTTTTACCTCCTTTTATTGACTCATTATTTTGTCTTACCCATTTCAGAACAATTTATTTATAGGCTATCTTTGAACTTTAGTTTTTGGGAAGGCGTGAAAATATTTGTCAAAAAGAAAATACTGAATAACGATGTCTATGTCTATTCTGGAGAAGCTTATTTCTACTGGTGGGCAAAACAAAATCTGAGCGAAAGCGGACGACATATTTTCAATGTCATCAAGGATAATAATATCATTTCTACTATAGCCTCTACACTGATGGCAGTGGTATTATTAGTCATTTCTGCTTACGTCATACAAGAAACCAATCTTGACATTATTTCTATTTCTTGGACAACGGTCAAGTGGGTACTCATCTCCACAGCCTTATTATTACCTGTTATCATTTATTTATTAAGATATTTGATTTCAATGCCTCCTAAGGTAGCTGCTAAGATATTTGGAATTCATATGTTCAGGTTCATCGCTACATATGGATTAGAAATGCTGCAATGGATGGTTGTTATCCATGAAATTCCTATCGAGTACTGGTTTGTATTCCTTGGTTCTAAAATTATTTTGAATCGTTTGCCGATTCCTAGTTATGACTTGGCATTTATACCAGTGAGTATTGCCATATCTGAGCAACTGGATATAGATAGTGCTAGGATAACGGCACTCATGATTGCGATTCCTGCTATCAATAGATTGATCAATATTCTATTCTATTCCTTGTTAACCTTTTTTGAAAAAGATCTCCCAAAGAATGTTGATGAACCACCTATTGAAACAGATTAATGAGGCTAGCTTTTATCACACAAGATTTTCTGCCAGAGACAGGAGGTATACAAACTTATTCATTAGAAGTGGCAAGTCGTATGTATGAGTGGTGCGATGATTTTGTTCTTATTGCTCCAGATAAACATAGAGCAAAAGAATTGGATAAAAAATTACCATTTGATATATGTAGAATCAACTCGCCTAATAGCTTATTGGGGTTATTATCTATTCCTAAGGTTCTTTTGTTATTAGAAAAGCGTAAAATAGATCACATCTTTCATACACAATGGCAAACCCTGCTGCTGTCAAAAATCGCCAAACAAGGAGGAATCATAACGACAACAATTGTTGCTGCTCATGCAAGAGAATTATTTTTTAATCCATTTGAGAAACTAGGCATTCTAGGGGAATGTTACAAAAAATATCAACAATATCTAATTTCTACAGGAGACTTTTTTATCCCTATTAGCCAATTCACTTCTGATGCATTAAGTAAGTGGAATGTTCCTGATGAGAAAAAAGAAGTGGTTATTAATGGAACTGATCCCATCTTTTTTCATCCATTGGATAACCAAACGATAAAAAAGAAATTGGGATATGAAGGAAAGAAAATAATCCTTACCACTGCAAGGTTAATAGAGAGAAAAGGAATAGATACTGTCATTAAGGCTTTACCTTTGGTAATAAAAGAGATTCCTAATGTGAGATACGTAATTATAGGAGAGGGACGTTTTAAAGGAAAACTTAAACAGATAAGCCAAGAGATTGGAATGGATAAATATATTAATTTCGTAGGTAAAGTCCCTTATTCAGCATTGAATGATTACTATAATCTCTCTGATATTTATGTTATGCCATCGAAAGGAACGCTGCCAGATATAGAGGGGTTTGGAATCGTATTCCTAGAGGCGAATGCTTGTGGGAAAGCAGTAATAGGTGCCAGAACAGGAGGCGTTCCTAGTGCTATTTTAGATGGAGAAACAGGATTATTGATAAAAGAACGAGATCCTTTAGAACTTTCAAAAGTAATTATACGCTTATTGAAAAATGATGAATTAAGGAATAGGTTAGGGCGGCAGGGGCGAAAACGAGTTTTGGAAAGTGCAAATTGGGATGTAGTGGCTAGACGGATCTTTGAATTAATACAAAAAGTCAATTAAATACTGATGATGAAATACATTATAATTATACTATCATTTTGCATTCCTTTTCTTCCTGTGACGGAAGAAAAAGCTGCGTATAAAATTTATGATAAAAAAGGTAAAGAAGTTTCATACGAAGCTATGCTAGAAAAAGCGAGTCAATCAGACGTCGCTCTGTTTGGCGAATTACATGATAATCCTATTTCGCATTGGTTGCAATTAGAATTTACCAAGGATTTGTATGAGATACAAGAGGGTAGGGTCATGCTAGGTGCAGAAATGTTTGAAACAGATAATCAGCTTCTTTTAAATGAATACCTAAGTGGACAAATTGAAGAAAATAACTTCGAGGATGAAGCTAAACTTTGGTCTAATTATAAAACGGATTACAAACCTCTAATCGAATTTGCCAAGGAAAATAATACTGGTTTTGTGGCTACGAATATTCCTAGAAGATATGCGTCGATGGTTTATCATAAAGGACTAAGATCTTTAGATAATCTAAGTGATAAAGCTAAGGAATTATTACCTCCTCTACCTATAGAAGTTGATATGGAACTGCCTGGTTATCAATCATTATTAGAAATGGCTAAAAATGAGAATTATCCTCATGCACAAGCAGTAAAAGATGCTTGTATGGGTTATTTTATTTCAAATGTTTTGGTAGATGATGGTACATTTATTCATTATAATGGTGCTTATCATTCAGATAATTATGAAGGAATTTCTTGGTACATAGAGAAATATGCTCCAAAAACGAGTATCATGACCATTTCTACAGTTACACAAGAAGACGTTTCTTCTATCAGTGAAGAGAACCAAGGTAAAGCGGATTTTGTTATCTGTGTACCAGAGTCTATGACTAGGACTTATTAAGTTAAATACGATTTTAAAAGAAGAATAGAAATGAGATATTTTTTTATGATACTAATGGGAATGCTTGTTTTTTCTTGTGGCAATCCTAGTGATCCCGCAGTAGAAATAGATCCTAGGCAACAAGAGGAAGATAAACTTTTAGAAGATATTCATTACTTGCACGATGTAGCAACGATGCCTAAAATGGGCTCATTGGTAGTACTGCAAAAGAAATTGGATGCCTTGGAAGGCGTAGAAAAAACTACGATCTTCGATTTAAAAAAAGGCTTGAAAGATGCAGATGAAATGATGATGGATTGGATGGTACAGTTCAATTGGCAATCAGAACAGACACCTATCGATGAACGCATTAAATATTATGCAGTAGAAGTCGAAAAGCTGAAAAAGCTGGAAACATCGATGAATGTAGCGATTAGTGATGCTGAAAAGCAGCTGGAAACAAAAGAATAAAAAAATGCCTGTCGATTTTCGATAGGCATTTTTTATGAATAATTTAAAAGGCTTAGAAACTATTTGACTAGCGTATTTTTTACAAAAGCATTCATTAGTTCTAAAATAAGGTGCTGTTCTTTTATTCCTTCGTTGGAGATAGAAAAGAAGGTTGTGTTATCTCTTAGTCCCCATCGTTCAAAGAGGAAATTAGAATGATATATCTTATGTAATTTTTTTACCAATTTTTCTCCTCCTGTAATGTTTTTAGGAAAAGGGATGTCCCAAATTCTATCTTTTATTCTGGTTATGCATATCTCAAGGGACACGTTTAAAACAAGAACAAGTAATTCTCCTTCGTATTTTTGTAGTCGCCTAAATACAGAACTTCCTAATCTTCCTAAGCCAGTACATTCTATAATTTGGCAATCATTATCATGGGAGATTTTTTTTACAAAAACACTTTTTGCTTTGGCATCCCCTTTTATGGTGCCATCACTGAGTTCTTTACGGAAGTCATCTATGGCAATGTATTCCCAATCAGAGTTTTGCTCAGCCAAAGCGGTAGAAATAGTTGTTTTACCTGATCCTATATTGCCTAATAGAAGAATTTTCATTTAAAATGAATGTTGGGAAGAGGTGGATAAGTATGGAAATTTAGGGAATAGGGAATTAATAAAATACGCAAAATGGCGAACTTATTATTTTTCTGTTTTCCTAGTACACTGTATTAGGTTTTTGCTTCTTTTGAAACAGGAATATTTTGAATAAAAAAAGAGAGAATCTTTTTCAAGATTCTCTCAGAAGTAAAAAACCCAAATGAATCACCCTTAAATAAAACTGATATGTTTAAATATATTTTGCCAATATATGAGATTATTTTCTCTTTTCAAAATAAGAATAAGCTTATATTCTGAAAACGTTATCTAATCAGTGATACGCTTCCAAATTTCTTTTGTGTTTGTCCGTTACACTTGAATTCAAGCTTGTAGAGGAATACCCCTGGATTAAGATCTTGACCTCCTAATCTTCCATCCCATTTAAGAAAAGGGTCTAATGTCTGGAATACTCTTTCTCCCCATCTATCGAATATTTCAAAGGAAACCAATTCTTCTATAGCATAAGGATTACTGATTCCAATGACTTCGTTGTCACTAGGTCCGGTTCCGTTAGGCGTGAAAGCTTTAGGGATAAAAATTTTACCACAATCTAATGTTGATGGATCGATGACGACCACTCTCATGGTATCGAATGCACTACAACCATTTTCATCAAAAAAATCTAGCCTATAGGTTGTTGTGAGACTAGGAGTAATGGTAGTTTCTCCTGTATTTGGATTATCTACACCATCAGTTGGTGTCCAAGTAAAATTAGTTACACAAGTAGGAGTAAGGAAAGTATTAATGGATTCGCCGAAATAAACTAGCGTATCTCTATTTCCGATTTGATCTGGAGCAAAATACATTTCTTCTGCCTCATTTTCTAAGATATCTCTACTATAAATAGCTAGTTCATCTACATATCCTTTAAAGCGATTAATTCCTCCTCCTATGCAAGGGCTATTTCCCAATGCTAATGCAGCACTATTTTCAAGATCGATTCTTGAAATAGCAGCTTCTTCTTGTACTAAAATACCATCTAAATAAAGGAGCGTTCTTCCACCTTTCCTTACAATAACGACATGGTGCCAGCAATTAGTAAAATCTAATGTACCAATCGCAGCAGAGCCCTTACTGAAATCTTCATCCATAATAGCGGATAAGGAATTCATAGTTGGCGTATAGTTGATGCTTAAAGCATTACTAGGATTACAGGTTTCTCGTTTGGATAAAATATCCTGTTTCAAAGGAGATCCAAAGGACTTGAAGTAAAAACTAATCGAGAGGTTATCTGTATCGAAATAATTATTGACTGGTCCAAGGAATAGGATATAATCATTGAGGCCATCTAATTCTAATGCATTTCCAGATACGCCACATACGCAATCTGGAGATCCTACGATTACTCCATCTGATCCTCCTCCAGTATCATCCACTGCATCGCAGTTGTCAAAAGAATAATAAGCTACCAGCCCATCTGTAATAGGAGGCAAAATAGGTATCGGATTTTGTGCTATTGCACTAGAAAAAATACCTAGTAAAAGAATGATTGAGAATAATTGCTTCATTATTATCTGTTTGAAATTGTTTGAAAATTGCTGTTTGTAGCCAAGCAAGTAGTTTTAAACAACTTCTGTGTTAAGAATGCGGAATTTTGGGATAATAGGTCGAATTATATTTACCCAAAAAGGTTGCCTAATCCTGGAGGCATCATATCGCTAATCATTTTCTGAGCTTCTTCTGCTTCTTTTTCACCAGCTTTTACTAGCACTCTATTAATACATATCAATAGCAGATCTTCTAGTTCTTCCATATCATCAGAAGCCAATTTTGACTTATCGATGGAAATGTTTAGAATTTCCTTATTGGCGTTTGCCTTTATCGTCACTGCTCCAGTTTGCTCTTCCATTGTCATGGCATCGAGCTTTATCTTCATTTCTTCTTTTCGAGCTTCCATGTCGCCCATTAGGTTTCCAAACATTTTGAGTTGGTTTTATATTGTAATAGTTATTAGCTTTCAGGCCTCAGTTCACAGACTAAGTAATAATTTGATATCAATCTGTAGTCTGAAGTCTGTAGTCTTCTGACTTAAAATAATAATACAAACTAAGTACCAAGTTTTACTTAGAAGTTAGTTTGATAATAGGACAGATGATTTCTTCTAAAGAAATTCCCCCATGTTGAAACGTATCTTTATAATAATTATGATAATAATTGTAATTATTAGGATATAAGAAAAATCTGTCCTCCTTGGCAAATATGAATTTTGAGCTCACATTAGGTCTAGGTAAAAATGCTTCTTTTGGATCACTTACTGCCAATACATCCTTGCGATTGTATTTCAGATTCTTACCTACTTTATATCTTAGATTCGTGGTCGTTTCTCTGTCGCCTATTACTTTGGATGGTTGGTTCACACGAATCGTTCCATGATCTGTAGTGATGATAAGGTTTATTTTTCTAGATGCTAGCGTTTTCAGTCCCTCCCATAACGGTGAGTGTAAAAACCAAGACCGAGTCAGTGAACGATAAGCTTTTTCATCTCCTGCAAGTTGTTTCAATACATCCATCTCTGTTCTTGCGTGAGATAGCATATCTATAAAATTATATACAATTACAGAGAAATCATGATTCAGAAGATTATGAATACTATCCCTTAAGCTATTCGCTTGGTTATTATTAACAACTTTCACATAATCAAACTTAATAGGGTCATCGAAAGTCCTTTTGATTTGTTCTCTTAATAGTTGGTGCTCGTGAAGATTTTTTCCTCCTTCCTCATTATCATTCTTCCACCATTCTGGATAATATTCTTGTATTTCAGATGGCATCAATCCAGAAAAAATAGCATTCCTACTATACTGCGTTGCAGTAGGCAAGATCGAATAAAAGAAATCCTCGCTTTCTATTCTGTAATATTCAGTAATGATAGGTTCTAAGATTTTCCACTGATCAAACCTTAGATTATCCAATAATAAAAATATCGTAGGATTTTCATCTAGACCTCCAAATACCTTTTCTTTCAAAAGATTATGAGACATGATAGGAGCTCGATCCGTTTCATCGTACAACCAATCAACATAGTTTCGTTCGATAAATTTGGAGAATTCTGTATTCGCCTCACTTTTTTGAGAAGCCAATATATCTGCCATTGCAGTCGTATCAGAATTATCTAGTTTTATTTCCCAACTAATGATTTTTTTATATACATTGAACCATTCTATATAATTAAGCCCGCTATTGATTTTAGAAAAAATTTCTCCAAATTCCTGTCTGTAATCAGAAGATGTTTTTTCCTTGATCAAGGTCTTCTTATCCAGAATCTTTTTTAGTGTCAGCAAAATCTGATTAGGATTCACTGGCTTGATGAGGTAATCTGTAATCTGAGAGCCAATCGCTTCTTCCATTACATTTTCTGCCTCATTTTTAGTAATCATTACCACAGGTAAATGTGGACTGATTTCTTTTATTTTCATGAGGGTTTCCAAGCCAGTCAAACCAGGCATACTCTCATCCAAAAAAACGACATCTATATCATTATACTCCTCGCACTCTTCTATGGCATCATATCCATTCGTAACCGTTATTACGTCATAACCTTTCTTTTCAAGGAACATGACTTGCGGCTTTAGTAAATCTATTTCATCGTCTGCCCACAGAATCGTGATTTCATTACTCATACTCGTGACTTATTTTAGATGTTATTTAAAGTGGATAATTTCAAACAACTCTTATTAGTTTACAATAGGTTTTGGTTCTTGCCTAGACATTATACGAACAAAGTTGCTGTTTTATGATTTGTCACAACAAAAATATCTCCTTATCTCTAACATTAGGAACAAATAAACAACTATTTATGCCTAAATGAATAGAAATAAGGAAACAGGCAATTAATAATGTACGCAAAATGAAATAGGATTTTTTTATTTTGACGATTTATGAATTCTTAGTATAGTCGTCTTTTAGCATAACTTTACAAAAATAAAATCTCCTGCAAACTCTTCTCCACAGATTCCAACAAAGGAATAATTTCTTTTTTATCCTTTCGCATTTGATTGAACCATCCATAAATAAATAAAGTCATCATAATTGTGCCACAAGGAATCATGATCCATGCTTTCCAAGTATCTGGCATCGCTTCCAAATTATCAATGTAGAAATAAATCAGTGTAGATAAAAGGATACCATAAATAGGCATAAATATATTCGTCACCAGTAAACTATATTTCAATTTACTTCTGGTACTTTTCAATTGTTCTACTGAATTTTTATTTGATAATAAATTATGAGGTAAATTTCTCATCCAAAAAATGATGGCTTGAAATCCTATTAAAAATATCAAACCCGTCACTAAAAACATGGATGTTTGATTGTCAGGAATCAATAAAAATACAAATGATCCCAAAATTAAAATAGTAATAGAAAACGTAATAGTAACGATTAAGTTTTCCTTTTTTACTTTTTCATCTCTTCTAATCACATGTTCCATTACTTCCTTGGAAGTAACGATATTTTGCTGTTGCCATTTATTTTTAATCTTGTCAAAATCCATGATACATTATTTTTTTAGTGATAAAATTATTGAATTCATTTCACTTTGGATATAATCCCTCTTAATTTTTCCTTGATTCGATTCAGTTTCACACCTACCAAATTGGTAGTCATTCCCATAATATTAGAGATTTGTTTATATGAAAATCCTTCCAGAAACAATCCAATCAATCGCTTATCATGATCCGCTAATTGCTGTATAGCTGAATACATTTTTTCTAATAATTTATTGGATTTATCAGGCATAGAAATATTGATTTCTACAGCACTTTCTTTTTCCTTTCTACGAGATTGTTTTTTATTGAATGAGATAGTCGTATTGATCGCAATCCTAAAAAGCCAAGTCTTGATCGTTGACTTTCCTTGAAAAGAAGAAAGAGATTTCCAAATATTCAACAGCACTTCCTGATACAAATCCTGTGATAGATTCGCATCATAAAGATATGCTTTGCAAATCCTATACAAGCCATCTCCATGTGTTGAGATAATCTCATTAAACTGATATTCTTTTTCCTTTCTTTTCATTTGTTTAACTTGCCTTACATATTCTTAGTCTTATCAAAAATTCATTTTATTACAGTTCGCCAATATTTTTTTATATTTTGTTGATCATTATATATAGCAGTATTTACTTTATAGGCGAAGACTAGTAACAATTGCTTAGTTTTCAATAGATATATGGTCATTTGAGAACTAATTAATTTCTAATATACTAACACACAAACCAATGAAAAATATCATTTATACCTTCCTTTGTTTAGTATTCATTTATTCTTGCAGTATGCCTGTTCAAGATAGTGATTCCAATAAAGATTCTACAGAGATAGAAGACAATTCAACAGAAACTGTTCCTGCGACAACTGAAAATGATGGCAAGGAAGTAGATGTTGTTTCAGATGAATCAGAGGAAATAGAAACAGAAAATTATCATCTAATTGAAAAGAAGGATTTATCAGAATTAGAGTATCTCATGACTTTTATTCCTAAAGATCATCTTGTTTTAGATTATGAATATGGCGATTTGGATAAAGATGATCTGAAAAAAGATGTGATCCTTATCTCTTATTCAAAAAAAGAACAAACAGATGATTCTTACGAAGGGAAAAGAAATCTCTATATCCTAAGTAGAACAACAGATGGGAAACTTGAAAGTAAAGGCATGAATGACGAAATCGTACTTTGTAAGGACTGTGGAGGTGCTATGGGTGATCCTTATATTGGCATTTCTATCAAAAATGGTTATTTCTCAGCAGAACATCATGGAGGCAGTAACTGGCGATGGACAAGAATCATGACTTTCAAATATGATGCTAAAAAGAAAGATTGGTTTTTGCATAAAGATGGTGGAGTGAGTTATCTCGCCAGCGATCCTGATAAGATGGAAGAAGAAGTGAGTAGCGTTAAGGATTTTGGTGTAGTTGCATTCAATGATTTTAAAGGTAGTAACTAAATAGTTCAAGTGAAACGTAAATAGCCTCAGTTTCTAGACCTCAGTCCATAGATTTGTATAATTGCAATTTAATCGTTGGACGGAGATCTGTTAGCTTTGTAGATAAGTCCACAACTTAAATTGGAAAATTCCTATGCTAAACGCCTTATTATACGCTCCTGAATATCGTCCTAATATGTCATCCATGATTCGATCCGCTGAATTTTATGGATTGAAAAAGATTTATATCTACGATAAAAATAATTTGCTTTCTCCTCCCAATAATAAAACATCTAGAGCAAATATGCAGCATATCGCAAGGGTTTGGACAGCGGGTGCGATCAATCATATTGATATAGAAATCATAGAAAATCCGCTTTCGTTCTTAAAGAACTATGAAGGAAGAAAGATAGCAACTCTCGTTAATGATATGGCTAATGAATTGAATGATTTTCAATTTCAAGATAATGATCTTATTCTCTTTGGTAGTGAAAAAGATGGACTGGATAAGAATGCTGAAGACTTAATGGATGCAGCCGTTTATATTCCTGCTATTGGACATACGCCATGTTTGAATGTAGCCGTTACCTTCGGAATAGTGATGCATCAAGCATTTATTTCCATTAAAAAGGTGGCAATATAAAATATTAATCGTAATATCACGATATAATCATTAAGTATCTATCATTGGGAGTTAGTAAAAGTTCATTATTCACAGAACATCAAAATCGCTTGGCAGCAATGGCAAAAGCTATTGCGCATCCAGCACGTATTGCTATATTAGAGCATCTGATCAATAAAGGGTCTTGTGTCTGTGGAGATATAGTGGAAGAATTTCCCCTTTCACAGTCCACTATTTCTCAGCACCTCAAAGCGATGAAAGATGCAGGAATTATTAAGGGAGAAATAGATGGCATATATAGATGCTATTGTGTAGACATAGAAGAATGTACGAAATTGATGATTGCCTTTCGTTCTTTGTTTACTTGCTGTTAGAGTAGGTATGGAGACTTTAAGAAGTGGAGATAGTTAGATTAAAGTCCGCTGAAATCCAACTGTCTATTTTTTTACTATAGCTATCGTAATATTACGATTATTAAATATTCTTTTCTCATCAGAAACACTTATGTTTCTATAAAACCGAAGAATTATGAAAAAGTACATCATAATGGCATCTGCTCTTTTAGTAGTAGCTACTGGATGCTGTGCTTGGTGCAATGGATATTGTCCCTTCCCTTGTTGCTAGTGGACTAATTAATAAGTTCTGGTATGTTAAAATGCCTTGTATGAACATTTATACAGGGTATTTTTTGAATAGATAATTCATTTAAAATATTTTAATGAAGAATCACTCCAAACGAATCTGGAAACCAAAAGGCTCATTACAGGAGGCCTCAGCAATGGCATTAGCGAAATAAAAAAACTGAATTTCCAATAATTGGGAATTCAGTTTTTCAATCAACTATAAAGAAACAATTACTCAAAAGTTACACTAGCATTGATAGGCCTATATCTCCCTCTCGTATATCCTGCTGCTGATGGTGCATTTTTGATAGTTGGCTCAATAGTTCTATCCATTTATAATGTTCCTGCTCCATCTCCTGCGAGTATATCACCATCGCATGTCAGTTCAAATGAATTACTTCTATCTATTGCTGTCAAATTATTAGGATAATCTATTTCATTAATTTGAATAGTATTTTGGTAGATATTTTCTTCAGTATCTGTGAAAGTAAACGTTCCTGTATTTACAAAACCAGCTAATTCCAATTCGTAATAATCTAACAAAGGTTTCTATCCAAATTCTTGTCCATCAAAAATAATTGTACTTGGATCATCTAATTCGAGTGTAGTTTCTAGTGCATTTTCAAACCTGAACTGTACTCGGGCATAAGTTTTATCTGTATTTTGGTTATAAAATAATTCATAACCTGTGAAATTTTTATCCTGCTCTACTGAACTAGAATCGTCACTTTCGCAACTGATTAATGCTGTACTAGCAAATAGAATTGCAAATAAGTAAAAGGATATTTTTCTCATGATTTGAGTAAATTTTATTTCAATAAAATACGATTCAAAAAACCTAAACGTTTAGTTCTATATGCTTTAGTATAGAAGTTGTTCAAGATTAGAAAAATTTATTCCAAAATCTGATTACCTTGCCTAAGAAGCTGTTTTAATTTAGTTTTTGAAAATTGTTATAATCAATTTTCTTGCTGATTGAGGTACGAAAAGCAGTTAGTAAAGAGGCATGATAAATTCTAAATATTAAATTAAAACAGCTTCTAAAAATGAAGAAATATTCAAAATACATATATGGTTCTCTTATTGGAGTACTGATTTTTGGTGCAGGATGTTGGCTTACTTTCGAGTATTTGACACAATCTCGTACTAGCGTTGAAGAACAATCTTCTGTCTTATTAGAAAAGGTAAAAACAGTCGCCAAGCTAGTTTCTGTGGAAGGATATTTTTCAGAAATCTATACGTATAAGAATGATTGGGAGCCTGTTCCTAATCCCGTTTATTCCCCTATTTTTAGCAAAAAAGCGATCACTATAGTAAAGGCAAAAGTGTCTGTAGGCTATGATTTGAAAAAGATGACCTTTGAGGCAGATCATACTAATAAAGTATTGAGAATAGGAAATATTCCAGATCCAGAGATCATTTCATTGGATCACGATATGGAATATTATGATGTCCAAGTGAGTACTTTCAATAAGTTTACTAAAGAGGAAATTAATCAAATCAATGCGAAAGCGAAAGAGTTTATTAGAGAAAAAGCTTTGGAAAGTGGTTTGATGCTTCAAGCAGAAAAGGAAGGAAATCAGATGATCGAAATCATTGCATTCATGGTCAAGGAAGCAGGCTGGACGGTAGAATATGGAAATGATATACAAGATCTCACCCCTAATCCATTTAATGACTAATGTTAAAATCTTATTTACATAAAAACCTCATAGAAGCTGGTTGTGATGAAGCAGGCAGAGGCTGTTTAGCTGGACCTGTTTATGCTGCTGCTGTTATTTTTCCAAAAGGTTATACCAATGAATTTCTCAATGATTCGAAGCAACTCAGCAAGAAGAAAAGGGAAGAATTTAGAACAATCATAGAACAGGATGCTCTTGCTTATGCTGTCGCTTTTTGTACGCCTAAACGCATTGACAAAATCAATATTCTCAATGCTTCTTTTGAGGCGATGAACAAAGCTGTCGTAGCTCTCGAAACTCAGCCAGAAATGCTGCTGATAGATGGCAATCGTTTCAGAACAAAAAATACGATTCCTTATGAATGTATCATCAAAGGAGATGGAAAATATTTGTCCATTGCTGCTGCATCTATTCTTGCCAAAACTTATCGAGATGAATATATGAAGAGTATCGATAAAAAGCATCCAGAATATACTTGGTCAAGTAATCAAG
>JBNMOV010000056.1:0-16561 GCA_051275765.1 Maribacter sp.
CTTTTAGCCTGCACTTCGTTAGAGAACCACTCATTTAGCTATGGCTAAAATCGTGAACCTCCGCCTCGTTCAGACTAAAATTACACTAAAAATATAACCGACACTATTAGCTTGACTAACTACTAAGCTTTATAAAAAAGATAAACTCAAATTTGTTTTAGCTATAACAATCTTTAATCGCTTAGAATATTTAAAAATTTGTGTTGATTCCTTTTTCAACATCAGAGATTCAGCAATCATGGAAAATAACGATGCCAATTAGGTCAATTGCTTCGATTCTTTTATCAAAAAAATAATTTAAATTTAAATGAAAGTAAAATAGTAATATATTACACAAAAGTATTAAATACAACTATGGATAAAATTCGAAGAATAATATTCTTAAAAGTATTTCCTAAATATGATATTTATGTAACACGCATTGCCAGAAATAAGCTGAAGCGACTGATTATCAATGAAGTAGAAAATAAGTATCTTTTTATACTATCAGCTCCTTCCTCTGGTTCGACTTTGTTAAATGAATTAATATCTACTTCATCATCCGTGTCTGTAAACAACCCATTTGGAACAAGAGAAGGGCAAACGTTGCCGACAATAAGAAAAGTAATGTTTGATCATAAAAGGCGTTGGGATGTAGCACTTGATTTTGATTGGGAAATTATAAAAAAAGAATGGAGGAAGTATTGGGACACTACAAAATCTGTTTTATTGGAAAAAAGCCCACCGAATATTATCAGGACAACATCGATAAATAAGGTGTTCCCAAATTCCCATTTTATAATACTTTATAGAAACCCATATGCACAGTGTGAAAGTTTAATTAGAAGATACAAACAAACTCCAAAATCCGCAGCTGAATTTGCTTTACGTTCGTTAGAATATCAAAGAAAGAATCAGCTTTTACCAAATTCAATTTCCATCTCTTATGAAGATTTAACAAATACACCCGAAGAATCTAAGCGTAGAATAAGTGAATTCCTTCCCGAACTTCTGGATATTAAAACAGCTATTAGATTCTCGGCACATAATTTCAAAAACGAAAAATTGCATATACAAAATTTAAATAATCATAAAATAGCTCAGCTAAACCAAAAACAATTGGACGAGATGAATTTCGTTTTTTCTAGAAATACGCAACTTCTAAATTATTTTAATTATGAATTGATAACACATGCTGTGAAGTAGCGGAAAAATCTGAAAATAAAAAGAAGCGTCCTTATCTTTCATATGATTTTGCTTCATACATTTCATGAATAACCACGTGCCTGCAATGCGAATAATTCAGCATGTTTACCACTTTTTTCAATCAATTCCTGATGCGTTTCAGCCTCCAATAATTGCTGGCTCTTTAATAGATTTTGGTACTGAAGTAAGGGTTGCACAATGTATAATTGAATCAATGTCATTTTTTTTAAAAAACTTATATAGTTTTTTAAAATTGCAGATGTCGATACCTTGATTTAAATAATGTTTTATTTGTTTAAATGCATGGTTACTTGAGTTTGAGAAGTTATCAATACTAATAGGCTGAAAATTATTGTTGGCTAATTTAATAATTAAATTGCTTCCAATATATCCACATCCTCCAGTTATAAGTACCTTATTCATTAGGAATAATTTCTTTAGAGTACGATCGAAAAAAGGGCATTTTAAAATGAATATTTAAATCCCTAACATACTCTTAATGATAAGCAATTTCGTTATTTATTACAGAATGTCTAATTGTGTAGGGCAAATATTTAAAAGAAAATATGAAACAAAAAATAAAACAAGTATTTTTGCACATAAATATTATTTCGTAACTGTCTAAAAGTAAGATATTTGTGGCAAAAATAATTCCCCAAAACAATCTCTTTCACAAAAAGAAGCATGCATTTTTATGAGCGATAACATTGAGAGCATTTGTTATATAATAGGATATAGAGAGTCAAATCATGAAAGAAAAGAAGCACTTCTATTTGTACTCTTGTATCTTCGTGAGCTGTTTCCAACTTTGGAAATACTAGTTGTAGAACAGGATGTTTCTCCAAAATTTAACATCGGAAAATCGCTCGATATTCGACACGTTTTTATCCAAAACTCAGGACTTTATAATCGTTGTTGGGGATTCAATGTTGGTGCAAAAAATACCAAAAAACAGGTACTTGCTTTTGGAGATTCCGATCTCTTTTTAAAAAAAGAAGATTTTTTAACTTGTTTTAAAGCAGCCGAAAATTTTGAAGCAATTACTCCTAACAAAACAGAAGCAATTAATATTGCTATTCGGAATCAAGTTGACTTTGAATTTGAAGTCATCAACACACGCCCTCTTTATACATTTGCTGGAGGTTTGGTAATTCTGAGAAAAGCAGCTTTTGAAAAAATCGGTGGCTGGGATGAACGTTTTGAAGGATGGGGAGGAGAAGATGATGCATTTTCGCATGTCATTTATAATCGATTAACGTCTAAGACATTTAAATTTCCTTTTTATCATATTGATCATCCACGTACTTCGATGGATGGGAATCAACAAGAAAAATATCAAGACAATAAATATTTAGCAGAAGAAATAACAGCTATAAATGGAGCTGGTTTGGATAGATATATTCGATTTTTGAAAAATAAACAACAAGGATCCGTTGATAAATATAATACTCCTTCTTCTAATCTTTACAGAAAAGATAAACTCAATTTTGTTTTAGCGATAACAACTTTTAATCGCATAGGATATTTAAAAAATTGTGTTGATTCTTTTTTAAGTACCAGAGATTCAGCCATTAATTGGCAATTAATCATTGCAGATGATAATTCAAACGATGGTACAAAAGCTTATTTGGAAGAATTGCAAAAAGAGCATGACGTAATTATCATTCATAATGATAAAGTAGATATTATCAGACAAGTCAATGCTGTGTTGAAAACTTTATTGAACATGGACTTTACTTTATGCTTTAGATGTGACGACGATGTAGTATTTCGTCAACCTGGTTGGGATTTACTATATTGGCAAATCATCGAAAGGACGGGGATTCAACATTTGATATTCTATGATAAAAACTGGTTTCCAATCCATAATTTAGAACGCCCCATTCAGCGAGGTAATTTGCTTGCAAACTGTTCTGCTGAAAACATTCAAGGTACATTTTATACCCTTACAAAAGAAATAATACAGACCGTTGGCTTTTTTGATGAGCAACAATTTGGACGTAGAGGATTTGGTCATGTTGATTATAGTTTTCGTTGCTGTCGAGCTGGATTTAATGTAATTACTACTCCTTTCGATGTAGTTGGAAGTAATGATTTTATTGAACTGCAAGGAATAAGAGATTATAAAAAATCGATTGCATCTCAATTTAAGTCACTCTTGAATCCCAAAGAAATAATTGACTTTAAAAAAGAATTAATAAAAACGAATCGATTATACATTCCTTATAATGAAAATTTTCAATCGCGATCAAACGAATTAGAATCAGCCAATAAAAAGAATAAGCATTCTTTCAAAAAATCTTCGAAGCATCAGTTTCAAAAAGCAGATGCTAACTTTTATCCAGAACGTGGAATTACAGGGTTTTTGGGCTTTTTATTGAAGAGATTTTATAATTGGACCATTGAGTGGAAGTTATATTTTATTCCTTCGGGGATTAAAAAAATAGGTCGCGTTTTAAATAAGATTAGTATTGATTTATTAAATATTGGAAACTAGTGGACTAACTCATAAATTTCGATCGTTTACAAAAAAATAAATACTTAAATGAATTCTACGCCATTGATTTCCGTCATCTTGCCAACGTATAATCGACTTGATTTTTTACCAGAAACAGTTGAAAGTATCCTCAATCAAACATTTTCTGATTTTGAATTAATCATCATAAACGACGGCTCAACAGATAACACAGAATCATGGGTTAAAGAACAAACTGACGAAAGGATTCGATATATTAGTTACTCGAAAAACCAAGGCGTTTCTTATGCTCGAAATCAGGGTTTAGATGCTGCACGAGGTAAATATATTGCTTTTATTGATAGCGACGATATTAATGAAAAAACACGTTTTGAGAAACAAGTTGCAGTATTAGAAGCGGATATTCAAATTGCGGTCTGTAGTTCTAATATCCAATATTTTGGTTTGAGAAAAGAGGTCCTTAAGTATAAAGAAAAGCCATTACCTTTTCGAATAAAAGCACTTTTTCAAACTCCTTTTCATTTTCCAGCTTCTATGATGCGGCGGTCTTTTTTGGAAAAAGAAAATATCCGTTTTCGTCCCGAAATTCAGTCAGCGGATGATTATTACTTTTTGATGAAGATTATGGCGAAAGGCAAAGCAGTAGTCATTCAAAAAACTTTATATCAATATCGCTGGCATGAAGGGAGTATTTCTTTGAAGAAAAGAAAGGAACAGGATGCCAATGCTTTAGCGATTAGTCAAATGGCATTTGAAGATATTTTAAACTTAAATTTGAATGATGTCGAGTTAAATTCAATTCTTCGTTTTTATAGAAGACAATCCTTACCAAAAGAGAAAAAATTGGTTGACCGTATAGTTCAGAAATTAATAGATTTCACAAATCAGCATACTAATTTAAGTAATGATGAAAAACGAGCGTTAACTAATTTTTTGATTAAACAACAATTACATATTGAAAAGAAGTGGTTTCAATTGCTAATATTTAGTATAAAAAAGGAAATTTGTAACCCGTCATATTAAGATTAAAAAAATAAGTTAATCTGTAAATAACGTTTTTTTATACCTAAACCAGAAGCAGTAAAAGTCCAATATGAACAAAAGACAAAAAGAAGAAAGTAAAAACAAGAAAACAACGGTTATTTCTCAATTAAAAGCATTGCGAAATGTCCCTCGATTTTGCAAACTGATTTGGGAAATATCACCACGTCTGACACTGTTAAATATCTTTTTTCGGGCGATACAAGCCATTCTTCCTGTCAGTATTCTTTATGTCGGCAAAGAAATTATTGACGAGGTCGTTCGATTGGCGGGAGAAGGTGTCGGGTCTGAAAATTTTTGGAATTCAGAGGTACTGGTTTTTTGGATATTGATAGGATTGGGTTTGGCGATTTTGTTGAGTATTTTTGCTCGTTTCAACGCACTGTTGGATAAACTCTTGGGGGATTGGATCAATAAAGAAACGTCTATAAAACTCATGTTACAAGCGTCATCTTTAGATTTGCATTACTTTGAAGATCCCGATTTTTATGATAAACTTACTCGTGCCCGCACAAAAGCAAATAGTCGAACCATCCTAATCAACTTAATTTTAACACAAATTCAGGGTTTTATTACTCTTTTTGCATTGCTTACAGCTTTGATCGTATTCAGCCCTCCTTTGGTTTTGTTTTTAATCATTGTGGTCGTTCCTACTTTTCTAACAGAATCCTATTTTAATAAACAAACGTATAGATTGACTCGAAAATGGACTCCTGAAACGCGAGAAATGAACTATCTGCATATGATTGGAACAGAAGACCAAGCCGCGAAGGAAGTTAAAGTTTTTGGCTTGGAAAAATATATTACTGACCGATTTGCAAATTTAGCAACAAGCTATTACTACGCCTCAAAAAAAATATTAGTCAATCGTACAGTAATGGGAAGTCTACTCAATTTATTGACCATTGCAACTTATTATGGTGCGTACGTTTTTGTTTTATACCAAACTGTTGCCGGCATTTTAACGATTGGAACCATGACCTTCCTCGGCGGCGCATTTTTGCGGATGCAGGCTATTTTGGAGGCTACTGCCAATCGCTTTTCTCAAGTAGCGGCTATCGGTTTGTACCTTCAAGATTTTTTTGATTTTTTAGATATGGAACCCTCAGTTAAAAATTCAGATACAACTGCATCCGTCCCCGATTCTATTGAATCAGAAATTGTTTTTGAAAATGTTAGTTTTAAATATTTTGGAAGTGATAAATATGTTTTAAAAAACCTGAATTTTACACTAAAGGCAGGTGAAAGTCTTGCTTTGGTCGGGGAGAACGGTGCAGGCAAAACAACTTTGGTTAAGCTGCTTGCTCGATTATATACACCGACTGAAGGGCGAATTCTTTGGGACGGGATAGATATTCAAGAATTTAATTATGAAGAATATCGTTCTAAAATTGGTGTCATATTTCAAGATTTTGTCAAATTTATGTTTACAGCAAAAGAGAATATTTTTGTTGGAAACATTGATGAAAAAGATAACCAAAAACTAATAGAAGACGCCGCTAAAAAGAGTCTCGCTGATACGGTTATCAATAGGTTGGATAACAAATACGATCAAATATTAGGCAAACATTTTGAAGGCGGGGTGGAACTTTCTGGAGGACAATGGCAAAAAATAGCATTATCACGCGCCTATATGCGGGATGCTGAATTGGTGATCTTGGATGAACCGACTTCTGCCTTAGATGCTCGGTCTGAACATGAGGTTTTTTTGCGTTTCTCAGAATTGATGAAAGGAAAAACAGCCATTCTTATCTCTCATCGATTTAGTACTGTTCGTATGGCAAGTCGAATTTTATTCTTGGAATATGGGCGAATTTTGGAATTCGGTACACATCAAGAATTGATTAAAAAAGATGGTAAATACGCTGAATTATTCGAATTGCAAGCACGTGGTTATTTATAGATGGGTATAAAAACACAAAAAGGTGATGGTAAATCTGGACTCAGATTCTTACTGAAATTCCTCATAATCTAATGGATAATCCAGGGTTCCATTGGTTACAGAATAAGGGCCAGTTACGTTGAGATCATCATCCTCAATATAGTATTGCATCTCAAATGTGCCAGAGAACTCTTTATTTACAAGGTCAAAATTGGAAATAATCAATGTCCCAGAAACATCGTGGTAATAACCAGTATTTACTAATCCTAGGATTATTTTACCAGATATTTGTGAAACAGAAGAAGGAATTGAAGATTCTTCTAGATTGAAAGAACCTGTAGTCCCCCAAGCATCTTCGGGAATATGAATATTGATTTCATAATCAAGGTGGGTTCCTTGTAGCCATAGGTATTTGACTTGATCGCCCGTCTGGCTATTGGTAGCTGTATAAATAATTGTAGAAATGCCATCAATAGCGTAACCAAATCGTTTTAGCCCAATATATGGTTGACCATCAATTACGGCACTTAAATAGGTGTATTCGTTATTAGGAACACAAGGGTCACAAGAGGAGCCTCCGCAATCTATACCTGTTTCATCTTCATTTTGAATACCATCGCTACATGTTTCAACTGTATTAGTACTGCAAGGAGTACATGAACCACCGCAATCTATACCTGTTTCATCTTCATTTTGGATTCCATCACTGCAAAAGGGAAGATCGTCCTCACATGAAACGATACAAAAGATAGTGAAGTAAGAAAAAGGCCAAAAAAGAAGAATTATTTTATTGAATTCATGATTATATTGTTGTTTTATGAAAAAAAGCAAAAAAAAAGCTCTAAGATTTCTCTTAGAGCTTTTTTTTTGGCGGTCTGGACGGGACTCGAACCCGCGACCCCATGCGTGACAGGCATGTATTCTAACCAACTGAACTACCAGACCAAACTTATTAAAAGTTCACTACCCTTTCGTAGCGGTTGCAAATGTAATGTAGTTTTACATATAAATCAAATACTTTTGCAAAAAAGTTTAAAAAAAAAATTCAAAGCACTTCTTATCTTCTTAAATTGTTAAATTTGCAATCCTATTTAAGTTGTTTAAAGCAACTTTTATAAATGATTTACTACTTTAGTAACTCATTAGGGATGGAAAAAAGTAAGTATTCAAATTTGAGGACGTAATTTTTTTCGTTGTATAGTCAAAAAACGTAGGCAACGCATATCGTTGACGAGGCTTTCAAACGACGAAAACGGAAAAAAAGACGAATCAAAATAGTCAAGTTATTTATTTCTCATCCCTTATTACACTGTAAATTAAATAGGTTGCAGTTTTGAATCGCTTAATTTTTAGTTGGGCTAGGCAAAAATGACGCGAATAGCTAGCTATTTAAGGAGTTTTTAACGACGCATAGCTGAAAACTAAGCAGACAAAACGGTTACTTATTTAATTTACAATGTATTATCACCTTTATGATTAATTAAGATAAAAAATAAATATCTATGGTATTTCTTGATTTTGAACGTCCCTTGGAAAAACTGTACCAGCAGTTGGAGAAAATCCAAGAGATCGAGGCACAGGGAGATGTGGATGTTTCTGCTACGATAAAGGAACTCGAAAAGAAAATTAAAAGTCAACGGAAGGGGATTTATAGTAATCTGTCTGGATGGCAAAAAGTACAATTGAGTAGACATCCAGAAAGGCCCTATACGCTTCATTACATTAAGAGTATCTGTAAAAAATTCATAGAATTACATGGTGACAGATATTTTGCTGATGATAAAGCTATCGTTGGAGGCATAGGTCAAATAGATAATCAGACTGTAGTTATCATTGGTCATCAGAAAGGAGTGACTACCAAGATGCGCCAATATCGTAATTTTGGTATGGCAAATCCTGAAGGCTATCGCAAGGCTCTTCGACTAATGAAGCTAGCAGAACGATTTGGTTTTCCTGTGGTCTGCCTAATAGATACTCCAGGAGCATATCCTGGAATAGAAGCAGAAGAAAGAGGACAAGCGGAAGCGATCGCTCGTAATCTTTTTGAAATGGCACAGCTCAAAACGCAAATTGTCTGTGTAGTGATAGGTGAAGGAGCATCTGGAGGAGCAATAGGAATTGGCTTAGGAGATAGTGTGACGATGATGGAAAATACTTGGTATTCTGTTATTTCTCCAGAATCTTGTTCATCTATTCTTTGGAGAAGTTGGGATTTTAAGGAGCAGGCAGCAGAAGCATTGAAACTAACGGCTGAACATATGTATGGATTCGGCTTAGTGGATGGCATTTTGAAAGAACCTTTAGGTGGAGCACATTCTGCACCAGAAGAGATGTGCAAAATTCTTAAAAAGCACTTGAAAAAAGAAATTGCAGAATTAAAAAAATTATCTATTGATGAATTAATAGATAGAAGGATAAATAAATATAGTAAAATGGGAGTCTATGATAGGCTTTCTGAAATGGCAGAGGAAAAGATCGTGGAAAAATAGAAAGCAAAAACTAAGTAACATTCAACACTAAACTTAATAATGGGAAATGGACTTTTTAGAAAACCTAAAGCTCAAACTACATAAGTATTACTTGAAACGAGAACTCAAAAAAAATGCTTCGATAGTACGCCGATCTACTGCCTTTGATAAGGCTGAAAAGATTGGTATATTATTCAATGCATCTAATACTGAGCAAGAAAAACTCGTATTACAGTATGTAGATAGACTCCGTGCTAAAAACAAAAAAAAAGTCACTATTCTTGGCTTATTTAATGATAAGGAAGAAAGGGATTTTTCTTTGTTTAAATTCTATTCTTTAAAAGATTTGGATTGGATGTACAGACCTAAAAAAGAGGATGTAAAATCATTCATGGAACAAAAGTTCGATATTTCTATTAATTTTTTGGATAAGCCTGTTATTCATGCTGACTACATCATGGCATTATCGAAATCACAGATGCGAGTAGGTCGTAATACGAATAATACGGATTCATATGATTTGATTATCAATGAAAAACAAAATGATCCCGCTCATTTTGTTGGATTAGTGGACATGTATTTAAGAATTTTCAATAATAAGCCAAATGAACCACAACCGGTTTAGAGGAACAGGCGTGGCATTGGTCACACCTTTCAGAAATGGAGAAATAGATTTTCCTGCATTAGAAAAAGTAATTAATCATTGCATTAATGGCGGGGTAGATTTTTTGGTTTCACTAGGAACTACTGGAGAATCTGCTACCTTATCCAAGAAGGAACACACAGCTATTCTGGATTTTACTATTCAAGTAAATAAAGGAAGATTGCCTATCGTTGCAGGTTTTAGTGGTAATAATACTAAGGCACTAATCCAATCAATGAATGACTATCATTTTAATGGAATAGATGCCATACTAACTAGCAGTCCTGCATATAATAAGCCAAGCCAAGGAGGATTGTACCAACATTACATGGAATTGGCAAAATACGCTCCTAAGCCTATTATTATCTATAATGTACCTAGCAGAACAGGTTCTAATATATCCGCGGACACTACATTGAGATTGGCTCATGCCTCTAAAAAATTTATAGGTATAAAAGAAGCAGCATATGATTTGGGACAAGTAGCTCAGATTATCAAAAATAAGCCAAAGGGTTTTTTAGTTTTATCTGGAGATGATACGATAGCTTTACCTTCATTATCCATAGGAGGAGATGGTGTTATTTCAGTTATAGCGAATGCCTTACCAGAACATTTTTCTAGACTGATTAGATTAGGTTTAGGTGGGGATTTCAAAAAAGCATCTAAGATACATCTTAGAATCTTTGATCTTCACGAATGGCTGTATAAAGACGGAAATCCAGCAGGAATCAAGGCTGCGATGGAAATGATGAATATATGTGGTCAAGAAACTAGATTACCATTAGTCCCTGCAAGCGAAGAAGTGTATGAAGCGATTAGGCAAGAATTGATGAATATCAATGTGATAGTGCCAGATGCAATAGCATAAAAAATTCTAATGAAAAAATCCCCTTGCCCGATTGAGCAAGGGGATTTTTATTTGGATTAGAAAGTATTTGATTACTAATCAATAAAGAACATTTCCATTCCATATTCACTAGGCATTAATCTAGCTTTCCCTCCTTTGTCATCCTTGATATTGAATGCAAATTTATTACAATGGCTCTTTGGAGCATTCATGTCTCTCTCGTACTTATATTGCAACATCAATTTCTCTGCCCTTACCAAAACTAGGACATCCTTGATCGTGGATTCGGATTTGAGTGCTTCAGCCTTTGTCACCTTACCAAACCTATCTATACAAATATCTAATACGATGATCCCTTTTTTACCCATCGCCATCGCTTTTATCTGATCCACACTAGGACGACTTTTCACCTTTCTAGTAAATCCGTATCCACTACCATCTCCTATTCCTCCACCGTCATCTGTTCCGCCGTTACCATTATTTCCAGCATTTCCACTATTATCTGTTCCATTAGGTCTGCCTGGCTTGCCTGGCTTTGTGCCACTTCCGTTACTGGTATCTGACGAATTTCCATTACTAGGTTTCGTTGGCTTCGTCGGTTTCGTAGGCTTAGAAGGTACATCTTTTGGAGGTGTTGGCTTCGTCGGTTTTGTTGGACTTGGCTTTGGAGTTGTCGGTTTTGGTGGTTTTGGTGCATCTGGCACTACTACTGGAGAAGGCTTTGGTGAAGTTTCTACAGGTGTAGGAGGTGTTGGTGTTGGTGGTGTTGGTTCAACAGGAGCTTCTGGTGCCTCAGGTGCTGCCTCTTGTTCCATTGGTTCTTCTATCTCACCCTTGGCATTATCAGGATCAGATGAACCAGATTCATCAAATGGAATCTCTTCAACTATTGGCGGCGGAGGTGGTGGTGGCGTATAATTAGCCAACTCTATAATAATATCCGCTTTTTCTTCTACTTCTGGATTCATAAAGGGAATGAGTGCTATAATTAATAGCACCACATGTAGGAAAAAGGCGATAATTAAGCCCCTCCTCTTGTTTTTCTTCTCTTTTTCTTCCTCTGTATGATTGTTCGTAACCATGACCTAAAATTTTAAACTTCGACTAATATACGTCTCCTCCCCTAGTTATATCCCTTACAATGTAGAAAGGATTCAACACAATTATGTGGTTATTTATTGTAAAACTCAATAAAAGAAGCGTTAAACGCTCTTAATGAGGAGTTAATACTTTGATTTAGGTACTTTTATGGGAGTAGGATGTTATTATTCCCCTATTTCTTACCTGCGAATTCCTTCAAACTTTGAATAGCTTCGAGTCTATTAAATGTCCAATGACTGTAGGATATAGGAAATACTTCCACCCCTATTCTACTCAATAAACGATAATGTTCCAAATGATATGTTCCTTCATATGCTCCAGAAAAACCAACGAGATCTATCGTCTTCGTTTTTTGCTGATGTACGATAACAATATCCAGATCCAAACTCGCTACTTGATGATGTAAAAGTAATTGATCAATATTCATGCCCTCTAATTCTGATACGACATCCTGCATAAATTCATCCTTGATGTGATTAACTGGCTCAATTGACCTTTTTCTTTCTTGTAATGCAATACTAGAAATGAATTTGGGTAATAAACCTTTACTTTTCAAATCTTTGGCAGCACATGAAATATAGACGTGCTGTTTATTTTTTGCACGAGTGATGCTTACGTTCATCACATCTGGCTTTTCAGCATATCTGATAACATTTTGTGAAGTTGTAGCGTCTATAGTAAAGGAAATAAACATGACATCTCGTTCTTCTCCTTGAAAAGCATGAGGCGTTCCAATGAGAATTTTATGTCGTTCTATCTCATGAATGGATAATGCATCACTGATCGCTTTTTGTAAATATTCTACCTGTCCTCTAAATGGCGACAATATCCCTAAACTATGGCATAAATTCTCATGTACATTTTCATCCTGCTCTACTATTGACAATATTTTCTCTAGTATCGCTTTTGCTTCTACTTCGTTATATCCTTTTACATTTCTCGTTCCTTCCATTGTATGAAGAAAAATATTATGAATGTCTTCTTTCAAAGGAGTAGAACTCATTATCTGAAGATTATTCCCATAAAATTCTTCATTGCTAAAACGAATAATGTCTGGCTGACTTCTATAATGTTCGTTCAGTGCTTGAACCTGCGAATGAGATGATATACTTTCTAATGCTACATCCAATATGGACAGATTTCTATAATCCAATAAATACTCAGGTTTATCCTTGAGATTCATCTTGTCTTTAAAAGTATTCTGCTCGCTTTTCGATAAAAATGAAATATGTCTTAATTGCTTAGTATCGCCTACGATGACTGCCTTTTTTCCTCTTTGCAAAACAGGCAATGCACTAGCTATATCACATTGTGTCGCTTCATCTATAATGACTAAATCAAACAACTCATGAATATGTGGAACGACCTTATGAATATCTTGAAAATTTACTAACCAAACAGGCAAAACATGATGGATTTCCTTCCAATTGATTTCATTGAATAAGAGGTCTCTTTTTGTTCCTGTTCTGGCTCGAATGGCGTCATTAAATTTTTTAAGGCTATTGAATTTAATCTCCTTTTCTGCAATTTTAATATGATTCTTAAGGTATTTATCAATAAGAATATTCCTTTTCTCCAATAGCTCATAATAGTGTTGTAATAATGAACTCATCGTTTCTAAATCCTTACTTTTATACTCTAATAATTTAGTTCTCCACTTATGTAACCAAAGCTCTTTGTTATTAATAAATTCGCCTTTATTAATTTCATTTTGCTCTCTAGCTCTAATGATATTTTCGTAGAAAATAATTTGACTATTTAGAGAACCAATTTCATTTCTTATTTTAAAATGTTTCAGTTGAAGTGGTGAAGATTGGTGCTTTAATTGATAAGAATACCTCAATTTCTCCACTCGCTTTTTCAAATTCTTCATATAATCCTTCCGTCCTGCTCTCACTGAAATCTGAGGCAGTTTCATTTCTTGATCTATCTTATCTGCGATGACATTGACCGCTTGATTATTTTTGGAAGTGATCAATACAGATTTTCCTCTTGCCACAGCATCCACCGCCATAGCTGCAATAGTGAAAGATTTTCCTGTTCCAGGAGGTCCTATTACTACAGAAATATCTTGATCTGTATTCCTACATATTTCTGCTTGAAAATGACTCAATAAAACAGGAGCGTAAATCGTATCTTCTTTGGTTTTAGAACTAGATGAAACTGTCTTGTTTTCTCCAAAAAGAGCTGCGATAGGAGCAGAAGCCGACTTAGATTCTGATATTTCATTCAGTTCTGTATAAACACCAATATTTCCTAGGGATTTTTTCATCAAACCTACGCCAGAAGCTGGCACTAAAACATAGCTATCTCCTTTTTGAATTTTGAGTAAATTCTTGATGTCTTTTTCTTGGTATAAATCTGGATACTTGAGGAAATCAGTTGTATCTATATTAGAAAAATGCTTTTTGATAATGTCATCAATGAAAACACAATCATCGAATTGAATAAAATCATTATCTGCTTTTTCATACAGTTCTTCCTTCGCTTCTGTAGAACTTCCTACTGAATTCGCTAATTGAAAAAAGAAAGGATTGAAAATATGATAACCTTCCCTTACGCTTAGATAATAAACTTCGTCTATTTCTTTTAGTTCCAAAGGATGCAAAATCAATGGAGCAACGACTCGCTGACTTTTTCCTGCTACATTATATCTTCCGACTAAGAACAAACTAAACGCATATAAATCCTTTTCCTTATCATAAATAGATAACGTTCTTTCTGTTTCTTTTCCCCAGGCTGAATCTACGGGATAAAGTAGATTTTTACCTGTAATTAAATCGGAGTCTTTGAGTAAAAAGGAATTTTCTATTTTCTTGCTAAAGAAGTTCATCAATTGCACATCACGAGCATCTGCCTGATAACAAGATTTAAAATATTGAATGATGTTGGAGTACGGATTTTGCATTGAATTTGAGTATAGTTTTAACTATCTATAAACCTTCCCCTTACTTCTGGTGAAGGAAGCATACATTCATCCTTTTTACCAAACCATTTATATCTGTTCTTGGCGATAAAATCATAAGCAAAATCTCTGATAGGCTTAGGGATGAAAATAAGAATATAAGCTAATTTCCATACACCTCCTAAATATTTCGACAACTTCAATGCACCACTAGACTTAGTGTAGAGTTGTCCGTTTTCAATGAAAATAAGTGTCTTTAAATCGTGAGTAGCTAAGTTGGCTTTTTGTAGTTGGCTTTGTCCAAAAGTAGATTGTAAAGGAGCAAAGTGAACGATGCCTTCCTTATCTCTTTTTATAACAAACTGTACTGTTTGATTACAAAAATTGCATACGCCATCGAAAAGTAGAACAGGATGTTCTACCAAATTTTCTGATATTTTTTGTTGAACACCCATTTGCTCCATTTTTTATTGTAGGTGTGAATTTTTGTAGTAGATTGTTTTTCCGAATCTTCTAATGCCATGCCTTGATTTGCCCATTCGAAGATACTTCCATAGAGGTTATATACTTCCGTAAATCCTTCTTTTTGTAGCTTTTCGCCAATCTTTTCACTCCTATATCCTACAGAACAATATACGATGATAGGTTGTTCTTTATCAACGCCATTTAAGGTTTTAATATCAAAATTATTATAACCTACATATTTGGCATTGCTAATATGGCTAGTATTATATTCTTCCTTTTCTCTAGTATCTAATATGAGATAATCATCTAGTTTTTCATTAGATAAGTCCTCTACACTTTTCAAAGGAACAGTAAAACTTAATAACTGACTAAGTGAAGCTTCAAAATCCTCATTTTGGCAGGCAGGCTTATTCGCAGGAATTTGTGCCTGACAAGCTGCGATAAACGTCAAGATTAGGAATAATATGGGAATAAAAAATCTCATTAATCTATTCTTCCATATTCTATTAATCCAGTTATTGCCATAGTTGATTCCCAAATTCTCAGTGCATACTGATCATTTTGTCCCAATCTTGTAGGCTTGCTTGCTTTTCCTTTATCAAAATACTTCCCTGTAACACCCTCAACTTTAGGAGAAGAAGCGAGATGAACGGATGATTGAGCTCCTTTATTGGCTCCTATCATGAATTTTCTTCCTAATGGCATTGCTACCCTCATGTACCAGTTGGCAGTATTTCCAAAATTAGTACTCACTACTCCAGGGTGTAAACAATTTACAGTAATCCCTTCATTTTTTAATTGACGAGCTAGTTCTCTTGTGAAATAGATATTATACAACTTGGAACGGCTATAGACTATCATTTGAGTGTACTTTTTTTCTGATTGTAAATCAGAAAAATCTATTTTGCTTACTGATTTGTGAGCAACAGAAGCCACATTAATAATTCTTTTATCTGTTCCTTTGCGAACTAAATCCAATAAATAGTGCGTATTCAAGAAATACCCTACATGATTCAATGCGAATGTCATTTCTAAACCATCCAAGGTAGTCATTCTATTACCAAACAATGCCCCTGCATTATTGATTAGAACGTCGATGTGTGTCAATTCATCTCTTAAATTCATACCATATTCATGGATAGAACCCAATGATGCTAAATCACACAATCTAATATGTACATTTGGATTTTTGCTGTAAGCGACAATTTCTTTCTTGGCGTCCTCTCCTCGTTTTCTACTTCTGCAAACCATATAAATAGTTGCCCCTTGACGAGCAAGAGCTTTTGCAGTTTCTTTGCCAATTCCAGAATTTGCTCCTGTAATTAAAACGATTTTTCCCTTCATTTGTCCTTATTAATTCTTAATTCCGCATCGGTAAAGATACGAATAGTCCTTTATTCAATGAATAATTATGATAAGTAAGCACGTTTATAGTATGTTCTGTCTCCTTTGATTAACTGGGGGGGTGTTAAATCAACAGGCTTTAAGATACAAAAAAATGCTTCTTCGTTCTTCTTATAATGCAATTATTCCAAGATATAGAAATTG
>JBNMOV010000057.1:0-16461 GCA_051275765.1 Maribacter sp.
AGCTATTAAAATTCGATTATAAAAATGCTCAAATCGAAGTAATTGGAGAACGACAAAATGCACCTCCTAAAATGAAGGCAATTCGTTATACCATTCAGATTAAAAGTCAGGATGAGCAATTGAATGTTGACTTATTACATAAGAATATTCAAAAGTATGGGACGATATACAACACTTTAAAAGAGACCTGTGAAGTTTCAGGCATAGTAAAGATATCCAAAGATGATGTTTGATTAGATACTGGAGTTTGCGTAGTAGTGATACTTTGCATCATTTATATACCCCATTATATAGGTTGCTCAAAATTTAAAATGAAAAGTTCCCCGTGTTTTTGAACAATGTGGTTTCGCTCTTTTCAACTATCTTTTTAAAAATATAAAACCATAAGTAATTGTACAAACGTAAAAGATCGAAGCCCAAAGTTCCGCCTTTCAGCGTTTAGTAGAAAAAGTGCAGAAAATCCGTTAAAAATAAAATACTGTTTGAGCATAAACTACTGTAAAACAAATATTTGAAGCTAAGTAGCAAAAGAAGCTAAAAGTAACAAATGTTATTAAAGCGAGTTTATTTTGTTTAGGATTTACAAGCTTTTGTAGCGTTAAAAACGCTGTACAGCGGTGATTTTTGATTCTTTTCATCTAGGAAAAGAATCAAAAACACTTTTGTTACTAAACCAAAAATACAACGAAATTTTGATTAAAAAGCATAGGGTTTTGAGCATCCTACCTATTATAGTACAGTTCAATAGTAATATTCGCAATTTTACTACCATCTCTTCATCCAATGATTTGACTAATCTCATATTCCATAAATATGGCTTAAGTAGTCTGACATAATTAAACGAACAACTCAATTTTAGTAACACTTTTGTAAATAAAGGAATTCTAGAAAGAAGTTGTTATGATATTTTTGTCAGACTACTTAGTATGGATTTCTGTATCTTGTGTTTCAATCTTCTAGGGCAAAGATAAAGAACAACATGATAGAATTTAGACCTCTTAATAACTTATCCGTTCACCTAGATCGCCTTATCAAAGGTCGTTTATGGCTTAAAGTAATTATTGGACTATTTTTAGGGGTAGGAGTGGGGATTCTACTCAATCCATCTACAAGACTAATTTCAGAAGAAATTAGTTTGCCGCTCGCCGATTGGCTTGACCTACCTGGTCAGATTTTTATGCGATTGGTTCAAATGATCGTGATCCCATTGATATTTACATCAATCCTTACAGGGATTGTAAGTAGTACATCGGAGAATCTTAAAACCTTTGGTCTTCGACTATTGCTATATTTCGTTTTCACCACTGCTGTTGCCATCTTGATAGGCCTGGCTGTAACACTTGTTTTGAAACCTGGACAATATATTTTCGCACTTGGTGGATTTCCAAATAGTGATAAAAGTCAAATAATCTCTAATGGACAAACTAACCTTCTTGATAACATTCCAAATGCTATTTCTAATCTTATCCCTAATAATCCACTGGAGTCCATCTTAACGGGAGAAATGTTGGGCGTTGTAATTTTTACCATTATTATTGGTGTAACAATTACCCAACTCAGTCATGAAACGGCAAGACCTATCATTCGTTTTTCAGAGGCCGTTCAGAAAATTTGTATGATCGTAGTATCTTGGGCTATGATGCTGGTTTTCTTAGTCACCAAAAAAAGCCCTCTCAAGTTCTTGCAGGCGGTCAGAGAACCACAACTATTGGCATTTTCTACTGCTAGTTCCGCAGCTGTTATGCCGCTATCTATGAAAACAGCAGATGAAAAATTAGGGGTATCCTCTAATATCAGTGACTTTGTTATTCCTGTTGGAGCCACAATTAATATGGATGGAACGGCATTATTTCAATCTGTGACGACTTTATTCATGGCACAAGCTTATGGTATTGAATTATCCATAATTGAACCTATTATTAATCACTGTCGTGGCAGCTTCTATAAGAACAGCAGCCATTCCTGGAGGTGTTATTCTTCTTCTTGCATCAGTATTGCAGAGTGCAGGAATTCCAATTGATGGGCTTATCGTTATTATTGGTATAGATCGTATTTTGGGAATGTTTAGAACTGCAGTTAATGTAACTGGAGATCTTACTGCTTACTTAATTTTTAACAAGTTTTATGGAATTGCATCAAATAATAAAACGTTTCCCAGCAAAGCCTAAACTACATTGAAATACAGTTTACCAAACCGTTATTGACCATTAAATAAATCAATATAGAAAGTTAAATATGAGTAGTCAAAAATCTTTGCAATGGGTAGAAGAAGGATATAATCTATTTTCTAAAAATGGAATCAACAGTATAAATATTGAATCCATTGCAAGAAGAATCAATAAAAATAAATCTTCCTTTTATCACTATTTCGGCGATATTGATTTCTTTGAGGCTGAACTACTAAAATTTCATATCCATAAAGCTGAACAATTCGCTGAACTTGCAAAAAAATGTAAAAGTATAAAACCTGAATTATTGAATCTATTTATTGAGCATAAAACAGATTTATTATTTCACAAACAATTGAGAATAAATAGACACAAACCCGCTTATAAAAAGTGTTTTGAAACAGCTTTTGAAAAATTAGATGAAGCAATGATTGATAACTGGGCAGATTTCCTAGGATTAAAAACTCAGCAGCTTTTTGCCAAAACATTCTTACATCTAATTGCTGAAAATTTTCTTCTTCAAATCACAGAACAAACGTTTGATTACAACTGGCTAAATAATTATTTGGATGATGTAAATTCGATTTTTAAACAAATGAGCACAAGACCTAAAAAGTAGTTAGTATGAGGCAGAAATAAAGTAAGCGATAGTAGGCAGTAATTTTTTCTTCTAAGGACGCTTTAAAAACTACATATAGCCCCGACATAAGGTTTTTAAAGCGTTATTAGAAGGGAATAGAACAAGTAATATGGCACATTTTATTTCTTTATCATCACTTATTAAACGCTGCCGTCTAAAATCATATCCATTCAAGGCATATCTTTATGAAACATTGAATAATTCAAATAGTATCTCTATGATGTCTCAAAATAAAAATTACGTAAATCAGTACGAATCGAAGATTGCATACCCCACGATTGCTCTAACTATTTTTGCAATTACTGTTTATATTCTTGCAACTATAGCCGCTATAAAAGGATATGTAGGAATAGGTTGGGTTATCTTAATTAATTCCATTATGGCATACCTGTTATTTACTCCAATGCATGAGGCAGGGCATATGAATATTGTAGGAAATAAAAAATCATTGAGATGGATAAATGAAGTCATCGGCTGGTTGTCAGGTATTCCTATACTCGCACCGTTTTATACCTTTAAGGTACTTCATTTTAGACATCATGCACATACCAACAATCCAAAGAAAGATCCTGATCATTGGTTAGCATCAAACAGTTGGATATCCCTCCTTTTTCACTCAACAACTATTTTCCCTATTTATTTAGTTAAAGGACTTCACCTCTTGTATTTTGGAGATAGAATTGTTAAAAAGGTGAAGAAAGAACTAAAAATTGGATTCATAGGATTATTCATGATTATTATTTTATTGGTAACTTCAGGTACCTTAATTGGTTGGAATTTAGTATTCCAATTTTGGATCTTACCAGCTATAATTGCACAAACTCTTCTTGCAATTACTTTTGATTGGTTACCTCATCATCCTCATCAAGAAAAGTCCCGTTATCTGAATTCACGAATTTTTGATATTCCAGGATTATCTATTTTGCTCTTGGGTCAAAACTATCATTTAATCCATCACCTTTATCCAAGAATTCCATTTTATGATTACAAAGAAACCTTTTCAAGTATCAAGGATGATTTAGTAAATGAAGGATCAGATATTATCTCTTTAGAAAAGAGGGAGTCCACAACATAAGCGATAGAGAATAAATAAATATGTGGAAAGCTTTTATTTTAGGTTTTATTAGACATATATTTTATAGCAGATATTCGTAGATTACAGTTGCGAATCAATACGTTTAGAATGGTAAATCTATTCTAAACGTATTTTTTTTAATGCAAATTTATAGCTGTATATTTACATTTCAAACATCATCAAACCAACATGAAGCTATCAAAATCACAAAAATTATTCTTAAAGGCATATCATTATAATTGGGATGATGGGATAAATACGCTCAATAAAATTATTGCTAATAAAGATTGTGATAAAGCTACAGCTCTTTTGGTTTATTGGTTGAGCGTTCCTGATTATTATAATCAATATAAAAAGATGGAAGACATTCCAGCACATGAACTTCCTACTTATCAATTATTAAAAAAGATGGAGCAATTAATTACAGAAGAGAAATTAAATGAAACGATTTCTTTTGTTCCAGACGCTTCAATAATCCCTACTGAATTAGGAAATATTCCTGTAGAAATGACTAAACCATCCACTGGCAAAGTCAATGCTCAAGATTTAATCAATAAAAATGTAGGAGAATTAAAATTATTAAAGGCCTGTCAAGAAGGAAATATTGACACAGTAAAAGATTTAATCGATAATCAGAATTTCGATATTAATCAGAAAATAGATGGCAGTTTTCCACTTGAAATGGCAGTAATATATAATAAGATTGAAATCGTTGAATATTTAATTTTAAAAGGGGCGAATATTAAAATTAAAACAGGTCCTTCTGGCTTTACTTTACATCATTGGGCTTGCCAATCATAGAATATAGATATTTCCACATTGCTTTGTGAGCATGGATTAAATATTGATGCAAAAGGCAAATGGAAAAGAATGGCCTTACATCAAAATGTATATTGGGAAAATGATCGATGGGTGAAATTCGGGATGCTTGATATATTAAAATATTTACTAGCTAAAGGTGCTGATCCAAGTCTTAAAGATGTGGACGGTGCCAATGCATTTTATTTAGCTAAAAAGGCTGGTAATACTGCTGCTTTGAAGGTATTGAATAGTATTTAATAATTGACCTGTAGGCAATGACAAATTAAGTGACGCAGAAAAGTATAGTGGATTGATATAATAAAATAATAACTAGGAGTAGTTCAACGACTTATGAACTACTTCTTAGTTATTAAAATAAACATATTATCTGATGTACTTATAAATTAAAGGATTTCTTCACTCTATTGTTTCACTACTTTATTTGTCAACATCCCTTTTTCCGTGAAAAATTGAATTAAATAAATACCTTCTGCCATTGAAGATAAATCTATCGTATTCAAGGAAGTTTTATGTATGCTCTGGATTTCTCCAATGATATTCAATACATGAATTTCTTGAATAGAAATTCCGTTATTTTTTATCTGTAATACATTTGAAGTAGGATTAGGAAATACGCTTATTTGTTCTATCCAATCTTGCAAATCTGCAACAGGGCTAGTAAACGATGGATCATATTTTAGATTGAGAACAGGAGCTAATTCAGGATCAGCTGTTCCTGTGAAAGTAACCATTCCACCACTGGCCTCTGGAGAAGAAATAATGAACTGCGTAGGAAGTTCTGCCGCAATTGAATTCGTGATAAAAGGAATCATCTCACTAGGCAAATCCAATCGAATCCAATGCCCTGCATTATCATTAGAACCAAAACGACAACTCAATTCCTGAGCATCTGCATCTGCTATATAATCTATAGCTTCCAATTCTACTGATTCACCAAAATTACCACTCTTAATTTTTACATCCAGCTTTCCACCAATAGGATTATTACCATTCATATTTTCTATTCTTAGAAAAATCTGTGCTTTTTCTATTATGGCATCAACAGGAGCATCAAATGTATTGAATGTCAGCACAGTAGAATGAGATTCTCCTTCTATTTCGCCTAGCAATAGCTCTGAATAAACTACATCTGCTGAAGAAATAGAGCCATTTTGATCAGCATTCACTGCTAATAATTGCTGATCATCCATAAGAAATTTATGATAAAATTTTCGAGTTTGGTAGCCTATAAAATCACGATACCCTCTTGCAGAAAGATGAAAACAATCCTTTGTCAATTCATAATCCCTCATTGCATTTTTGGGCGTAGGCATTTCAGGAATTCCATATGGCATTGGCGTAGTTCCTGCAGCATAAGTACCTCCAGGTGAAACACCTACTGGATCTTCCTGCCCGAATGTATGTTGCAAGATACCTGTAGAATTTACAAATTCTACTTGAGGATCAGACGCTGCATAATCTGCCAGATTTTCTGACACTTCGTTCAGTAAATTATTAATTTCTAAAAAAGAAGGAAAACCCATTCCTTCCCAACGATCATAAAACGGATGAAACTCTTGAAACGGATCTGCATCTTCTATTACTTCTTCAAAATTGGGATAGGCATAACCACTCAAAACTACAGTGATTCCAGGGCGAGCCTGCTTAACAAAATCCACGACAGATTCCAATCTTCCAAAAATATTTTCTGTCAATGAATCTACTTCTTCCTCTGTCATGTCCACATGCCAGTTCCCCAAAAAATCATTCCCTCCAATACTCAAATGCACTGCTTTGATAGATGGTGTACTATCCAAAATCTGTTGTATATCTTCTTGTTTATCTGCTTCAAGGAAATCATCTGTTTGTGCTCCATTTTCTGCCAGATTGATTGTAGTAATAAAAAAATAATTAGAATGCCCCCAACGTTCAAAAACGTTATTGAACGTCAAATCAGCAGTCATAAAAAATGCCCAACTATCCCCCACTAATAAGACTTTTATTTCATCATCTGAATCACATTGTGCTTGTATATTTAAATGAAAAAAAAGGGCTAAAAAAAGTAAAAGTATTATTTTTTTCATTGTTGTATGTTCTTGATAATCAATGTATATTTCATTTCAAAAGTAACGATTTTTATTTAAATATTAAGTTAGGTTGTAGGAAAAAAAATACGCATCTAACGAGGTTATTAAGAATTTATCTAAGATCTTCTTTTGACGATACTAAGTAATTAATTCCATAGATAAAGGATTAAGATAATAAAAATCATAGCTAATAGTTCATAAAGTAGCGAAGACTTATACAAAAACAAGTAGCTGGCAAGCAGATAAAGATAGTTTGGAGATATATTGGGGCGATGGAATTTCTTTAATGGTAACAAGATCCAATAACGATGGAGAAGGACTTCCTTTAGATAATGACATTAAATTAAATATCTACATGGCAGAACATACCTATTCCAGTGTACTTGAAGGAAATAATATGCCTCCAATCGTTAATTTACCTATTGAGGATGAAATATTTGTATATGCAGGATGATGCAATCACAGGACCAAATCCAGGTATGGATCTGATGATTTTAGCTTGTCGCGATAGATTTTCACCGCTAGAAATAAGCTCTTCTATTTTATTGTCAAGCAAAGCTATTGACCTGTCCATCCCCATAAGTACTGGTACTGTGACTCCTTCCATTTCTACCTATAAATCTCCATCTACAAAGCCTTTCTACTCATTCAATTCCAAGGCGATACTAGCTCGATTACGAACCAATCTATCCCTGTGGGATATCAGAATCGCACCAGAAGGTTCTCATATCCTTATTTTTCGTTGAAAATCAAGAGAATACAAAGTAATCCTCAATGCATCGGTCTTGTCATCCTTACCCCGCTGCAATCCCATGCTACGTTTGATTTGAACTGCATTTTCTAACCAAATAGTACAGCCTGTCCGAGCATCCAGCAACTGAAGTATGTTCGCCCCATAGTATCCGTCAACATTTTTTTGTTAGTTTGACAAAAGAAAAAAGTAGCAAAAAATAGAATACATATGATGATAATGTATTCTATTTTTATTCTTTTATAAAACTAAATGTCATATGCTATGTTTCCAGTTTGCTGTAGTGCTGATACGGAGTAATAGTAATCTTGGTCAAGGCTACGCCATCTTTTCGTCCAACGGTTTTGACAATTTCGTGTACAAAAAATATGGCTTATTACAGATTTTTGTATCTTGTCTTCCAAGTACTAGAAACACAAAACATATTCAAACCGTTGTATGCCATTTGATAAAAAACTAACAAATTGAGAACATTAAAGGTAAAAAAAGGACAATTAATTCAACGTCAGGGAGAGCTTGACTCAAAAGTATATAAAGTTGAATCAGGTTTGTTACGTAGTTATTCAATTGATGAAAAAGGCAAAGAGCATATTTATATGTTTGCACCTGAAAACTGGTTGGTGGCTGATAATTGTGATGCTAAAACACCTTGTGGATTATTTATAGATGCATTAGAAGATTCTATACTTATTGTTTCAGAGAAAGCGGAATCCATTCAAAATGCAAATGTCAATTCATTAATTAAACGATTAGAGACATTACAAAGTCGTATTATTAAATTAATGAGTTCCAATGCTCTTGAACGATATGAACATTTCATTAGTACTTATCCTGATATTACACAAAGAGTCCCTCAGCGAATGATTGCTTCTTACTTGGGTATTACTCCTGAAGCTTTGAGCAGAGTTAGAAAAGTGCTTTCCCTAAGAAAATAATTTATAATTCATTTCTTGATCTACATCAATGCACAGCTTTCTGAATGACTGCAACTTTGCGTCATTATTAAAATCTTAAATAGACAAGAAGAAATGAATAATCTACGTGAAACACAAAATGGTGCTAAACAAATAAAATGGATAACTATACTGATAGCTTTAACCTTTAGTAGGTTTTCAGTTGTTACCTATTTCCCAGGATTAGAAATGCTTGGAGGACCAGACCCGAACGAGTGGCTTGGCCCTTGGACAACAGATACAATCTTAGGATTATTAGCACCACTGATGGCATATTTAGCTTATAAGAAAAAAGGATTAAGGCTATGGGGATCTTTAATTGCTTATAACTGTATTGGTGCATTTGATTATGCAAACGGACTATTGACAGAATACCTTAGTCCACAAGTATCTAATCCACCAGAAATGATTTTTGGAGCAATTGGTCTGTTTTTTTGTATTCAATTAGTGGTTATTTATTTATTGTTTAATAAAAATGTAATCAATCATTTTTCGCAAGTTAGCTCGTAAATGGAAAATAATACACAACCAAAAAAATACAAGTTCGCATTTTTAATTTGGCTTTTTATTTACCCTGTTTTCACATTACTTTCTAAAAGCCTAATGCCTTTAATGACAGAAATACCAAGTCTTTTACAAAACTTCATTTTGAGTTTGGTACTCGTCCCTTTAATGGTTTGGGGCTATATTCCATATATAAATAAAAGGTTTTATAAATGGCTAAGAAAATGAAAAACGGCATACAATAATTAAGGCATCATGTGGTCGGCAAGACCCAACATGATGCCCCTGAACAAAGTCATGTTCAATACTAGTGGACTAATTCATAAATTTCGATACGCCCAAGATTTGTACTTATCAGCTTCTGCGTCGTTCCAAAAACACTCATTACGCTACGGCGTAACTCCGTTTTTTGTGCCTAACAGAAACTAATAATTACGGCAGCTTAACATACCTTAACTTATGAGTTAGTCCACTAGGGTGAAAGCGAATTAAAAAAGGTACGCTTTCCTGATTTACTGAAAGAGCCTGTTTGATTTACAGGATGACAATGGCTTTATCTTACAATTAGTTATAGTTTTCAGTTGTTTTCAATCTGATATTATAAGCTTAATATGGCATTAGTTTAAAAATATTTTAAGTGTTTGCATAACAATGCCGACTCTTGCCCAGGCAAAATAAAAATCAGATCGTTTTTGTAGCTTTCCCTGAGGTGCCTTTTTCAGGAGGCACCCCTTTTGGGTCGAAAATCGAAGAGGTGACCACCAATCGGTGTATCGGGTCATAAACTATCCATATCCAACGTTTCCGTTGTTTCCTGCCTACAAATGACCACGTCTCATCCATCTGAATACCAAAAACTTGCAACGCCTTTATATTTTTTATGGTATCTTCTGATAAACTCAAGTTCCTTGATATCTCAATCCACAGACTATGGGCGAAGACACAAAGCCATGTAAAACTAACATTGAATATTCTACAGATTGCCTGTATGGGTAAAATTGCCTATACCGCCGAAAAGGTAAAACATCAAATTATTTATAATTTATTTTGTCATTCTTGAACAAAGGGTAAAATCGAACAAAAGGCAATTTTGTCTCATAGTCACCTAAATTTATGGTTTTAATGCTGTTTTAATGCTGTTTTTTTTGCATTAGGGATGTTCGAAATACCCGTGATTTACATAATTGTTCTGTAGAAATTTCTATCAAGGCATTAGACAAGTCAGGCAAAACTGGAGATAACGTATTCCTTAGCGTAAGTTTCTGTTACAATATTACTCATCCCCCATAATGTGTGTTTTTCAGAAGAAGCAGAAGTTGGAATATGTGGGAAAGGTACTTTTTTTATAGAAAAGGTCTGATATTGTTGGAAAATGGAACTTTTTTTTGTATCTACCCCTAATTATTAAACGAAATAATTGCCTATGATTACATTAAAAGAGAAGTACAAAGTTTATACATTAAGAAATTTTAATACAATCCCACAAATACAACAGACACTTACTGACGAGGAGAAAAGACATATCGAGGTTGTTGGAAATATACTACCGTTCAAAGTCAATGATTATGTGATTAACGAATTGATTGACTGGAATAATATCCCAAACGACCCAATCTACCAACTCACCTTTCCCCAGAAAGGTATGCTTACCACCAAGCATTATAATACTGTCAGAGTCCCCAACATGTCCGCCAGTCCAGGAAAAATACAAATATTGAGGCTTAATAAAATCAAAGAGGAAAAGGTTTTTCCCTTGAAATTTATCCAAGGTAGAAATCCCGAATGGACAGGAAAACCATTCTTCGCCAGGTACAATCCAGATGCCATTTGGCTGGATGATTTACAACCTGCGTTTGGTAGGGAATCATTCTTCTTTGAAGGAATGCACATCGCACCCTCAGTCAACTAATTCCATATTGATATAGGATAAATCATTTACATCCATTAAATTTTTCCCTCTTCTGCCCTTTGCAGGGGATGGGCATCACATCTTATTTTTTCAAATCAAAACATAATGACATTTATTATATACGATGCATATCTAGGGATACCCTCAGATGAAAAAAAGAAGGTAGCCAATTTCCTACATGAACACTTGGAACAATATGGCGACGAACTCAAGGACATAATAAAAGCAATGAACTTCGCCCTTAAGGAAACCCCAAGTTTCGGAGGTTTCATACTTGTTGCCAAGAAAGACAAGAAAATCGTAGGGGCTACGGTAGTGAACAGGACGGGGATGTCAGGCTATATACCAGAAAACATCCTCGTTTACATCGCCATCCATAAGAATTACAGAAGCTTGGGCATTGGTAAGAAAGTCATGCAGAAAGCCATGGAATTTGCCAAGGGGGATATTGCCCTGCATGTTGAACCTGATAACCCAGCTAAGTTCTTATATGAAAAATTGGGCTTTGAAAGCAAGTATTTAGAAATGAGACTGGCAAGAAAACATGAATAGATACACGACTCAAACTTAACGATATTCGTTGTATATATCCTTTTGGTGCTATTGGGGAGCAGCAGCAAGGGAGCGTTCTGATGCATGCTGTTGGGAGGAGCCGCGACTTTAGTTTTCTCTATGAGGAGATGGAAATTACCATAGGGTATCGATCCCCATTATACTTGGAGTCATCATTTCAGCTCTTACTTATTACTTAATAAAAAAAATAGACAATAATGATAGAAAAACTTTTGAATAGAGAAACATACAGTTCCATTTTTGGAAAGAACGACAACCATATAGGTATAACGGCAGAATCCGATGAATCCTTCAAGGATTCCCAGAATAGGATTGTAAAAAAAATGTGCCGTTATCTGAATAACATCAAAGGGAGTTCCAGAATACTGGTCATCGGATCGGGTTTTGGTAATTCTGTGAGGCAAATTGCCGAAGTGTACAAATGCCATCTGGATTGTATCAATATGGAGGGATACGAGAACGAATACCTTTCCCTAATGGTTAAGGAATCTGGCTTGGAAAAATATATCCGTATTCTAGATGCTTCTCCTAATAATATCCCTTTCAAAAGTAAACATTATGATTACATCTGGTGTCAAGATGGATTGGTTTTCTATAAGAATCTGGATAGGCTGTTCAAATCCATCCACTATTCCCTTAAGCCAGAAGGCAAGTTCATCTGTACTATTCCCTTGAAGGGAGAAAACAGATCCTGTGAATTTGTGGATTCCATTAACAGGGGAGAAATACCGAATTTATATTTCAAAAAAAAGGATGAGGTGAATGCATCCGCCAAAAAAGCGGATTTGAGCAGGGTCATTTCCAATACGAAACCCATAGCATTGTTGAATCATCTGAAACAATTCAGGGACATTCACCTCAATAATGCTAATAAAAATGACAATATTAGAAACCTAAGAGTAACGACTGATTTGTGGATTAACGCAACTGAAATGGGTTGTATGGATTGGGGTATTTTCTTATTCCAAAAAAGGAATGCTTGATTGTTTAATATAAATTGGAAATCCACCTCCTTTGGCGGTGGTCATGTTTTTTTGGCTTTGCCTTTAAAATCTCCGCATTCCAATTTGTAAAGAGTGGGTAGGAGAAGCAAAGCCTCTACGGGCAAGAAGGTTTTACCATCTTGCTTTTGTGACAAGCCACGTTCTTACAGCGTGGTGATTGAACTTTAAATTGAAGACATAATGATACTGAAACAGATAAAATCCTTATTCAAGAAAAATAAGGATAAGATAGATGGAAGAGAGGAAACATATTATGGAAAAATTGTCTTCGTGAATTCCCGTAAAGAATATGGCTTTATAGAATCAAGTGATTTTGAAGGGAATATTTTTGCCCATTTCAAAGACTGCAAGACCAAGGTAAGGAAAGACAAGACTGTCCAGTTCAAAATAAGGGATGAGGAAAAGGGGCTAAAAGCCATTGAGGTAGAATCACTCGTTCAATTCAGTAATGATTTAAACCGATTGGAATTATGGCACACATAGAATTGAATCGAAAATCATTGAAAAGGAATTTTGACTATCTTGATACCCGTTTCCAAAAGTATGGTAAGGATTGGGGGGTGGTGGCAAAATTGCTATGTGGGAATGGAAAATATTTGGAGGAGTTGATAACACTTAATCCAAATGAAATCCATGATTCGAGATTGAGTAACCTTGAGAGGGTCAAGCAATTGGATCCCCATATTCAGAGGGTCTATATCAAGCCCCCTCCCCTGAACGCCTTGAAAAGATTGATAGCCTGTGCCAATGTAAGTTTCAATACTCATATACAGACAATTGAAATGATCAATGAAGAAGCAGAGAAACAGGATGTCATCCATAAAATTATCATCATGATAGAATTGGGTGATTTGAGGGAAGGGGTTATGGGAGAAAATCTGATTGAATTCTACGACAAGGTGTTTCGTCTCAAGAATATTGAAGTGGTAGGTCTTGGAACTAACCTGAATTGCCTGAATGGTATTCTTCCCTCGAAGGATAAACTTATTCAATTGAGTCTATACAAGGAACTTATCAATGCCAAGTTTAATTCCAATATAAAATGGGTTTCAGGAGGTTCTTCCATTACCCTTCCATTATTAGCTAAAAAACAGGTTCCTAAGGGTTGCAACCACTTCAGAATTGGCGAAACACTCTTTTTCGGTATGGACATATCCAGCAACCAACCCATCAAAAGTATGCGACAGGATGTGTTCAGACTGAAAGCCAATATCATTGAATTGAAAGAAAAACCCATGTTTGCCACAGGTATACAGGGAACCAATCTCTTGGGTGAAAAGCCAGAAATGGATACAGATCTTTTAGGAGAAGAAAGTAATAGAGCATTGATAGATATCGGGGTTCTGGATGTTTCTACGAATGACATCGAACCACTAGACAATGATTTGGTGGTTATGGGAGGCAGTTCGGATATGATAGCGGTAGATTTAAAGGACAATCTCAAAGGGTATAAATTGGGGGATACCTTAACTTTTGACTTGAATTACACAGGGGTTCTATCCTTAATGAATTCCAAATATGTGGACAAGATTGTAATATAATTTATCATGATACTTCCTTCACATAAGCATAAAGCGTAGGCTTGGAAACCCCATCATCTCACAAATTTTCTAGATAAATGTAACGAAAATAGAAGTAAGGGAAAAATGGTTTTCCGACCTTTCCATCAAATCCCTGCCATAATTTGTTCTGGTGATAATGTTCGTTATATTCATCAAGATATTTTCTAAAAAATGATTGTATAATTAGGCTATTACTATTATGGTATTAGTAATAGCCTAATATTTACCTTATTACCATAACAGCAAAATCGAATCATGATTTATGGATATATTCGAGTAAGTACAGATAATCAAAAGAATGTTATCAGCCGTTATTGTGTTGAAAAGAAGACGGTGATTGATGAATGGAGAACTCTTGAAGTGTCTTCTCGAAAATCACTTAGGCAAAGGCGGATTGAAGAACTATTATCCAAGTTGGGAAATGATGACGTGGTGATTATTTCCGAGTTGTCTCGATTGAGGCGTTCCATCAAGGAAATTTTGGGCATTATTGAGCGGCTCACTCAATAATGTAGTAGTCGCTTAGTTTTGATCAAACAAAATATGGACATCAACCCTAAGAATACCAATGACCTATAACTAATAAAATCCTGATTACTGTTTTGCCATATTAGCCGAATTGGAAAGGGATTTTATTTCGGAGCGTACCAAGGAAGGACTGGCAGACCGCAAAGCAAAAGGTCTGAAACTGGGAAAACCGAAAGGGACAATCCAAAGGAGTATGTATGATAAGGACAAAGAACGAATTCTTCATCTTCATAAGATGGACGTTCCCATTAATACCATTATCAAGACCCATCTTAGCTATGGTAAATATATTTCTTTATGGGACTATATCCGCAAACGCCATCCCGACAATGCTTCCATAAATACAGACCATACCGATACTCCGGGTTCTTAAAACGCATGAACAGAAAAGATATGGACATCCTCCTATTTTTGATAACACCTCCCGAAAGATATATTTATCATTTACGAATGATATCGAAAATCCCATCAGGCAATTAAGAACGTCTTCCAATAAAGTCTTTTACTTATTACTATACGGCTATTTTAGAGCCAGCAGTCGTTTTCATACCCTGATAGATTCTATGAAAAAGACATTCTCCATATTTGCCACCAGTTAAAAATATATCGAAACAAAGTTGATTTTACTGATTATGGCAGGGAAACCTATCGCAGAATCAAACAACGGGTATTAGATAGGAAGTTATTGGATGTTCTCCTCGCCAAATTGGTTGATCAAGAAAAAGGAGCAGTGGCACAACCCTATAATCGCTACAGAATCACCTTGCTCAAAAAATTCCACCAATCTACAAAATTGTACAAGGTCAAAGCCAATATTGATGATCTGGTCATACTCAAAGGCTATCATAATCAAATACAGGGTATTTTGAAATCTGTTGGTTTCACCCCTCAGACTATCCGTTATTATGCCGAAGCAGTGCTTATCAGATAGACCGTCGTAATCAGAGATGGACAAGTATTTGCATCTACTCTGTTTCATTGCTCATCAGGTCTACTACTTACAGGATGTGTTGACAGATACTTTGATTGCCGTAATAAGGTCATCGGGTATTACCAAAAAGCATAAAGACAATTACTACGAGCAACGACAGGAACGGCTAAGTAGAGGGCAAAAGATAGCTAATAAAGAAACATTGACACTCTGGGTATCAAATTTAGCTACCAAGGACGATAAATACCATGTACATACGGGCCCTAATAAATATATTAAGCATTCACACGAACACAATATTATTGATAAACCTAAAAAAACTAGGCGATTTGCTGTCCAGTGTACTTGTGAAATAAGACATGAAAAATAAGAAACGATAGGCGTAACCATATTTATATGAAAAATATTATATAACTAGAAAAAGAAAGGATATTTTTGGGACATAATTGAAAATATGAAAAAAATACTGGTTGCCAATCGTGGTGAGATAGCATTAAGGGTCATGAAATCTGCTCGTAAGATGGGCATTAAGACGGTAGCAGTATATTCTGAAGCTGACAGAAATGCTCCTCATGTAAAATTTGCGGATGAAGCAGTTTGCTTGGGACCAGCACCTTCTAGCCAATCTTATCTTCTAGGAGATAAAATCATTGCTTATTCCAAAGAATTGGGTGTGGATGGCATTCATCCAGGTTATGGTTTTCTAAGTGAGAATGCCGAATTTGTAGAAAAAGTAACTGCGGCAGGCATTGTATTTATTGGTCCTTCTCCTGAGTCCGTTAGGGTAATGGGAAGTAAACTAGCTGCTAAAGATGCTGTAAAAGCTTTTGGAATCCCTATGGTTCCAGGTACAGATACCGCATTGACAGATGTGGAGGAAGCCAAAGATATTGCTAAAAAAATCGGTTTTCCTATTTTAGTCAAAGCATCTGCAGGTGGTGGTGGAAAAGGAATGAGGGTAGTCGAAAAGGTAGA
>JBNMOV010000058.1:0-16390 GCA_051275765.1 Maribacter sp.
AATCGATATTACCTTGACACCTTTAGTTCTCATCTTAGATGACTCATCTATCGTCAGATTCCTTAATTCTACTCCTAGATCTATCAATTCCTTATTAGGCTTCGCAGCAGTTCTATTGAGTGACGTAGAATTATATCTATCTTTTAGCGTCACATCTGTCTTTTGCTTTTTTCCATTACGGATATATTCCAGAGAAATAACATCTCCCGGTCTGTAAACTCCTAATATCTCTTGCAATTCAGGAATTGATTTTATCTTTTTACCACTAATCCCAACTACTACATCCCCTTCTTTGATTCCTGCATCATGTGCAGCTCCTTCCGGATTAACCATTCTGATATATACTCCTGCTAATGATGACAAACCTAATTGTTCTTTCATGGTTTCATTTACATCATCGATGGATACATTCAGCAAGCCTCTCTGCACCTTACCAAATTCCTTAAGATCTAAAATAACCTTACTTACCAGATTAGAAGGTACAGCAAAAGAATATCCCTCGTATCTTCCCGATTTTGTAATGATAGCGGTATTAATGCCTACTAGATCTCCATTTGTATTCACTAATGCACCACCAGAATTACCTGGATTTACTGCTGCATCTGTTTGAATAAATGACTCTATCGCATAATTATCTTCCAAAATTTCGATATTCCTCCCTTTCGCAGAAATAATTCCTGCTGTAACAGTGGAAGTCAATGAAAAAGGGTTCCCTATCGCAAGCACCCATTCCCCTACCCTAGATTTATCAGAGTCCGCAAACTTGATATAAGGCATATCATTCGATTCTATTTTTATCAATGCTAGATCCGTAGTTGGATCTGTACCAATTAATTTGGCGGTGAATGTACGTTTATCATTCATCGTTACCTCCAATTCGCTGGCATCTTCGATGACATGATTATTTGTAACAATATAACCATCATTAGCCACCAATACTCCAGAACCAGAAGAAGATGCATAATTTGCACCACCCCACCAATCATAGCTCTTCGTCAATGATTTAATGTGTACTACTGATGATGTAACTTTGGCTGCTGCTTCTGTAAAATCACTTGGAGATGCCACCACATATTTTTCTAGAGGCGATCCTTCTGCAAATGACGTATATTTAGAAGGCATATTCTGTTCGTATACCACTGTTTTATTAGCAAAAAATTGAGCATAAATAAACACAGCAAAAAATGCACTCAAAAAGCTAGCCAAGACAATAGGAATAATTTTTTTCATATGGTTACATTGTTTTAGAATAATTATCTAATTTAAATAAATTCATCTAAACCTACAAGCTCAATTAAGTTAATTTCTGTTAAAAAATACAGATTGAAAAATTTGGTATATCTCCTACCTTACAATTTAGTACATATATCATTAAATAGCTAACTTTGGGCATTATATTATTTAACCGGCAAAACGTACTTTTTGTTTCGTTAGAAGGTTTCATTAATGCTTTGATATCCACATAATTCTATTACATTATATTATCAACAAGGATTCTTAATATTACATTATGGCAAAGGAAAAAAGAAAAAGTGTATTTGACGAAGATTTAGACAGTGAATATATTGGTAATGTATTTGGATGGAAAGTCTCCATTATTGGCTTAGTCCTTATCGCTGGGTTTATATTATTATACATGTTCATGGAGGAAAGGAATAAAAATCTACTACAGAATACCAATAATGAAACTCAAATAACTACAGATTCTATCTCCAATATTCAGCAAGATGATACACTAAAAATAAAATGAGTAAAATGAAATTCTACAAATATCAAGGAACAGGAAATGATTTTGTAATAATTGACAATAGGGATAATTCCTTTCCTACTACTACTGATAATACATCTATTATTAATCGACTTTGTGATAGAAAATTTGGTGTAGGTGCAGATGGATTAATCCTTTTAATGAATGACGTAAATTCTGATTTTATCATGAAATACTATAATGCAGATGGTAACGAAAGTAGTATGTGTGGCAATGGAGGAAGGTGCATTGTGGCGTTTGCTAAATATCTAGGAATAATAGAAAAAGAAACTTCCTTTTTTGCCATAGATGGAAAACACGATGCTATCATTAATGACGATTGGGTAGAATTAAAAATGGCTAATGTAGATAAAGTTGAAGCATATAATGAGGATTGGATTTTGGATACTGGTTCTCCTCATTATATTCAGTTTATCAAAAATTCAAAGGAATTAGATGTTTATAAAAAAGGGAAATCTATTAGATATAATGATCGATTTTCGAAAGAAGGAATTAATGTAAATTTTGTGGAAATAATGAATAATAAATTATGTGTTTCTACTTATGAGAGAGGAGTTGAAGATGAAACACTTTCTTGTGGAACAGGAGTTACTGCTGCAGCATTAATTTATGGATACTTAAATCCTGAGAAAGATAATATTGACATTCATACAAAAGGAGGACAATTAAAAATAAAGTTCAATAATCATAAAAATGGTTCTTTTAATAACATATGGCTTTGTGGCCCAACAGAATTAGTTTTTTCAGGAGAAATAAGGATATAATTTATAAGTATACCTAGCGGTATTCGCTTTACAGACCAACGTTAGTAGCAATTGCTTGATTTTCAGAAGCTATGAATTTTTAACAATCCGAAAACCAATTAATTCTCAGTATAACTGATTATCAATTTAAAAAATTGGCAGTAATTTTATTATAAAATAGTCAGTTTTATCATCTTATTTATTTTTATTGTAATAAAATTACAATAAGGATATTCATAGTAATGAGTTGAATTAAATTAATCAGAGATTTAATTAGAAGGAAGTAGTCTTATTGGTATCGAATTTAAATTCACATTGAACTAATAATTTCCATTAAGTAAAGTCGTATTTTCAAATCTATTTTGAAGAAAAAACTAACTTAAAGTATTGATTAATTTTCAATATTCTCCGATATAACAAATAGCCAAATAGGACATCAAAATATTATTAAATTCCCCTTGGCGATCATTAATATTAAGTCAAATAATTTAAAATAATATTCTATAATTACAATTAGTATATAATGAAAATTAATTATTTTAATGAACTAGAATAAAATAATCAAAAAATAATGTCTTAATTCAATGAATTATAGCATTTTTTATTAAAAAACATACAATTAATTAAATCATCATATATATTTGTATTGTTAAAGAGTTAATTTTAATTCATTTTTATTATTTAAATTGGCAATATTCAATGAAAGTAAGCGAAGTAAAAGGTCTTATAGAGCACTACAAATCCGAGATTAAAAAATTGGATTATCAGAAGTCAGTAGTTCGTGAGACACTAAAGAAGTTGAAGGAGGATTTAAAATCGGCAATACCAGATCCTATACCTGAAGCTATAAAATCCACTCCAACAAAACCTAAAGGTAAAAGAGGAAGACCTGCTAAAGCCAAAACTACTAAAGTCAGCAATCCTAAAAGAAGAAGAGGCAGACCTAAGAAAGTTGCAGAAGTAAAAGTAGAAGAGGTAAAAACTCCTGAAGTAAAGGTTGAGGAAGTAAAGACTGCTTTGGCTACTCCTGTAGTACCTAAGAGAAGAGGAAGACCTGCTAAGGTTAAAGTAGAAACTCCTTCAGTGGCACCTAAGAGAAGGGGAAGACCTGCCAAGGTTCAAACAGAGAATACAACTCCCACTGCTCCTAAAAAAAGAGGAAGGCCCGCTAAGGTTAAAACAGAAGAAGCAAAAGATACAACTCCTAAAACTACAACTCCTAAAAGACGAGGCAGACCTAAGAAAGCTACCACAGGAACGACTCCTGCTCCAGCTAAAAGACGAGGAAGACCTAAGAAAAGCTAATTATATAAGCATAATTAAAAAGGCATCCAAATTGGATGCCCTTTTTAATTATGCTAACCTATTTCTTATCTTCTTGAATAATTAGGCGATTCATTAGTAATCGTCACATCGTGTGGATGACTTTCCAAAATACCTGCATGAGTAATCTTAATCATTTTAGCGTCTTGTAAAGCTGGAATATCCGCTGCCCCACAATATCCCATACCTGCTCTTAATCCACCTGTATACTGATACATCACTTCTGCTAATGTACCTTTATACCCTACTCGACCTTCTATTCCTTCTGGCACTAGTTTTTTGATACCATCGTCTGCATTCTGAAAATATCTATCACTAGAACCTTGACTCATCGCTCCTAGAGAACCCATACCTCTGTAGGTCTTGAACTTTCGCCCATCGAAAATAATCGTATCCCCAGGTGCTTCTTCCACTCCTGCAAATAATCCACCTGCCATAATTGTACTCGCTCCTGCTGCAATTGCCTTCACAATATCGCCTGTAAAACGAATACCTCCATCACCTATTATTGGTACTCCTGTATGCTTAATAGCTTCATGAGCATCCATAATAGCTGTCAATTGAGGAACACCCACTCCTGCTATTATTCTAGTCGTACAAATACTTCCAGGACCAACACCTACTTTCACTGCATCTACTCCAGCATTAACTAATGCCAAAGCTCCACCTCCTGTAGCTACATTTCCTGCTATCATATCTAAATCAGGAAAAGCATCCTTAGCTTGGCGAACCTTATCCAATACTCCTCTAGAATGTCCATGAGCAGTATCAATAGTTACTACATCCACACCCATTTTCACTAGAGCTTCTATCCGATCAAACATATCACCAGTTACTCCAATCGCAGCACCAACAACTAATCTTCCATAAGTATCCTTACATGCATTAGGATAATTTTCAACCTTCATAATATCCTTAAACGTAATCAAGCCTTCTAGTCGAAAATCATCATTGACAACAGGTAATTTCTCTATCTTATATTTCTGTAAGATTTCTTTTGCCTGTTCCAAAGTAGTACCTTCTGGAACAGTGATAAGATTCTTTTTAGTCATCAATTCGGAAACTGGACGATTTACATTCGTTTCAAAACGTAAATCCCTATTCGTCAATATTCCAATCAATTTCCTAGAGCTATCCACTATCGGAATACCTCCGATTCTAAATCTTTTCATCAGATCTAGTGCATCACTTATGAGAGCATCGCTTGATAGCGTAACTGGGTCGATGATCATACCGCTTTCAGATCGCTTGACTTTTCTTACCTCTTCAGCTTGAGCAGCAATACTCATATTTTTATGAATCATACCTATACCTCCCTGCCTAGCTAAAGCTATGGCTAATCGACTCTCTGTCACTGTGTCCATTGCAGCAGAAACGATAGGGACATTCAACTTAATGTTACGGGTAAGATAAGAGCTGATATTAACATCTCTTGGTAAAACTTCGGAGTATGAAGGAACGAGTAAAACATCGTCGAAAGTCAGGCCTTCTTGGATTTTCCCCCTTGATTGTACTGTTTTTCTTTTTTCCATCCGCAAAACTACGGTAAATTCATGAAAATGCCAACCCTATAAAGGAAATTAATTTAGGTATTAGATAGTTGGCTAGTTAGCTTAGTGAAACGAATTCAATAACATGAGCCATTATGCTTGTTCTTTTCCTTCTAAAAAACATAAAAAATAGTTCCGTAGCTACGGCTATGCAACGATTTTTTGAATTCTTTAGAAGAAAAAATTACTACCCATTCTGAATCAATTTATTAAATACGTTTCACTAATTAGCACATTAGCTTTTATTGGCCAGATTATTTTTTATAACTGGTTACAATATTTTTAATGAATTCCAATTTATTTCATCTAGAAAATAAATTGAAATTCATTAAAAATAAGCTATTATACTAACTAGTCAACAACCCAATATGCTAACACTAAATAATCTTTTCAAATTCATCTTTGTCCAGTTCAGAACGTTGGGCATTTCGCTCCATTGTAATTTCATGCATATTATTAAATTGAGATAATACACTAGTCATGAATCCTGCATCTACCCATTCTTTCACATCTCCCAATGAATTAATTAGGTTTCCTGTCCTTAGTTTGTAAGTTTGCTCGTAATTAGGCGTTTCAAACTTAACAGAATACTTATTATCCATCTTAAAGACAGTAATTTTCATGTTAGGGTGCTCTATATATCCTTCTATTCTCATGGATTTCTTATTTTGTCGCAAAATAGGATAATTTAAAAACATTTCGATGGAAACACATAAATATAACTACGGAATTATTGGTAATTGTGCATACCTCGCCCTCATCGATGATAAGGCAAATGTGGGATGGATGTGCTGGCCTAAATTTGACAGTAGCTTCATCTTTGGTACATTACTGGATGATGAAAAAGGTGGCAATTTTTCTGTACAGCCTGAATGGGATACCTATACCTCTTCCCAAAAATACATTTATAATACGAATGTATTGGAAACCACATTTGAATGTGAAGATGGTTCTTTTAAGGTCGTGGACTTTGCTCCTCGTTTTTTCCAAAACGAGCGAGTTTATAAACCGTTGATGCTTTTTCGAAAATTAGTGCCTATCTCCGGAAATCCTAGAATAGTTGTTTCTTGTAACCCTAGAGGGAATTATGGGGAAGTTATTCCTACCAAAGTATTTGGCAGTAGTCATATTAGGTATGAAGGATTGAAACAAAAGGTAAGATTAACTACAGATATCCCCTTGAATTTTATTGAAACAGAACAGGCTTTTGTACTTAATAAACCAAGGGATTTAGTACTGACTTATGGCGTTCCATTAGAAGGACCTTTAAAATCTACTGCTGATATTTTCTTAGATAAAACAATTAAATATTGGCATAAATGGGTATTGAATACTTCTACTGAGAAGTTCCATCAAGATGCAGTTATCCGTTCTGCATTGACACTCAAATTACATCAATATCAAGATACTGGAGCTATTATAGCTGCTGCCACGACTAGTCTTCCTGAGTTTCCTGGGAGTACTAGAAATTGGGATTACAGATATTGTTGGATTAGAGATGCTCATTATACATTGAAGGCACTGAATGATTTGAGCCATTTCAGTATTCTAGAAAAATATGCTGGATATATTCAAAATATTGCTTTGAATGAACAAGGAAGATTCCGTCCTTTATTCAAAATAGCAATAGATGGTGATCCCGTAGAGAAGATACTGCCACTGAAAGGGTATCGTGGTGAACGACCAGTAAGAGTGGGTAATCAAGCTTACGAACATGTCCAAAATGATGTTTATGGGCAGGTATTGGTTACATTATTACCACTCTTTGTAGATAAGCGTCTATTGAGTAATGAGCAATCTGGATTGAAAGATTTAGTGATGCATTGTCTTAGAATGATTGAGGAAACAATGGAAGAACCAGATAATGGACTTTGGGAATTCAGAGGTACTTCTCAACTGCATTGTTATACTTTCCTATTCCATTGGGCAGGAAGTCATGCCGGTGTCAAGATAGCTAAAATGCTAGGAGACAAGGATATGCAACAACTTTCAGAACAACTCATCGAAGAATCTGCTGAGATGATAGAGCGATGCTATGATAAAGAGAGAGGTGTATACACCCAAGCGGCAGGCGTTCCTAATTTGGATGCCAGTTTATTGCAATTGATCAATATGGGTTACCTTGATCCAAAAAGTGAAAAGGCAAAAAAGCATCTTGATGTATTGGAAAAAGCATTGAGAACGAAATCAGGTTTATTTTATAGATATCTTCATGAAGATGATTTTGGAAAGCCTGAATCTACGTTTTTGATTTGTGCATTTTGGTATGTGGAAACATTGGCTAGAATGGACAGACTGGATGAAGCTATAAAGATATTTGAAACCTTATTGGACAAAGGAACGAATCATTTAGGATTACTAAGTGAGGATGTTCATGAAGAATCAGGTTCTCAATGGGGAAATTTCCCTCAATTATATAGTCATGTAGGATTAATAAATGCTGCTTTTACTATTTCTAAAAAACTAGATAAGCCTTTGTTTTTGGATTTAAATTAAAAAATAGATATATTAGATTTTGTTTAGGGAGTAGATAATTAATAAAATACATTAAATGACGAAGGATTCTTTTCCTTTAGCAATTTATAAATTCTTAACATAACCATAGCTACGGTAATAATTTATAAAGAAGATGAAAGGAAAAAAACAAGTCAGATGCGTACATTATTATTTTTTCTACTCCTAATATTAAAAACCTAATCTAATATGGCAAAGTCAAATCGTAAAAGAAAGTTAGCAGCTCAAAATAAAAAAGAAGGACGCCAAATACTTATCGTAGTCGGAGTAATTGCATTACTCATGCTCGTTGGTTCATATTTGTATTATAGAGCTAATTCTTAGTAGATAACCCCCTAAAGGATACTTAAGGGATGGCGAATAAATAAGTGTCTGGAATTGATAAGATATTTTTGTGCTAGGCAAGGCGGTAAAAGTCGCGTTACGCCTTAGCGTAATAAGGTTTTTCCCAACGCAGTATAGTACAAAAACATGAAGTCAAAACGGACAGTTATTTATTCAACATCCCTAAAGCATTATAAAAGTCTCCTTTAGGGAATTTAGGGGTTTAAGTTTTATTCATTAGTAATTGAACTCTCAAAAACAATAAATTCTTGTTCTTGAGTATCTAAAATTAAGGTATTTTTAGTAAATGGTTTATTTCCAAGCCATCCACCAATTCTAGTAAATGAAGTCATGATTTTTTGATAATCAGCATACATATCTATGTAGCTAATTCTCTTTAAATGTAGATTAGCACCTCTTATTTCTATTTTTTGTCTGAGTATTTACGATGAGTCGGCATAGGTTCTCCAAATCTATTCGCATTGTAACTGATCTCTTCTATGTTTTTATCGGTATATTTATCGTATCGGCTTTTTGATGTAATCAATCCAAAACTACTACTGCCATAATCATAAAACAACTCAGATTTCTTACCATCTATATTGGCTAGCAACATAAACCTTCTTCCTTGAAAATCAAAGGGTTTAAACGTTGGAAGGAAGTCATTCATCCATTTTGGTCGTTCAGAATAAAGTTGAATTTGTTTATTTTTAAAGTCGATCATAGTGATTCGATTATCTAAAAAATCTGCTCCAATTGTTCCTATTTTTATTTCACTAATCGTATCATTTCTGTCAAATAAGTTTCCATAATTTTCTAGGATTTCAATCGTATCCATACTTATTTTATTACCACCAAGAGAACAATCGAATTTCTCCATATACCTTTCCTCATCTATCACTATTGTACTCGCATCTAATCCAAATTCCTTAAATAATTTTAGTACCTTTCCATAAATCATAGTAGAGGTGATCCAGTATCGAATTGCAAATAAAACTTATTGGGCATACCCTCAATTCTAACAGGAATTAGTCTGGCAGCATGTGGTTTAAAATGACCTCCGTAAGTACCTTCTGCCCATTCAAAATCAATAAGGTTTAAATCATAAACAAATGTAAAGTGATTAGGTCGTTCCTTAAACCACATATTATTAAACCACCTCACTCCTACTATACCAGTTATGAAAAGAAGTAGTATTATCGTTAAAAAGAAATAGTCTATTTTTTTTAGCATTTTAATAGAAATTACATCAGTTAAAGAATTTAATATTCAGATGCAATTTAAATCCAAAAGGAGTAGAAAAGATAGCTTTAGATAACGAAAATTTTACGCCATTTGTATGACAAGATGTATATAACGTGTTTTAAATTAATACTTTATACTAAAAAATGTCATTTTTAATATACTTTTACAGCGGCTTAATTGGTAGGTTTAAAAAATCATTTTTACCTTTTCCTATCATGAAGGCATTAGTAAAAATCACGACAAGGTTTATTCTCAATCCAATGAATAAAATAGCCAATATTGTAGAAATAAAATAGGGGAAATCAATATTGATCATAGGCGAAATACAAAGTAAGAAACATAAAGTTACCATCTAGATCATTTGAAATTAATGATTTTTCTGCCTACTTCATCTACTAATTTTGACTACTTTTTTTAGTCCAAATGAGAAATGGGAAAATGAGATTTCCGAAAGGAATTCCCAGAAATACCAAAGCTGATAAATTGATTAATTTAATAGATAGTTTATCAGTTTCGCTAATTTATTTTTTGGATATAAATTCCCTATAAAAAATAGAGGTATCAACATTAAACGCTTTTGAAATTAATTTTAACGAATGTCCTTTAGGTTTATTAGTTCCTACTTCAAAACGTTGTATTGTTCTTAAAGACATTGTATTGTTCTTAAAGACAATCCCGTTTTCCCTACAAGTTCTACCTGTATAAAACCAGATTTTTCTCTTAACTCTTTGACTATGCTCATTGTCTTTATTTTAGAGTTTTGTTAGGAATTCTAAGAAAATAAATGATAATCTACTTCATCCAATATTTGAATAAATTCACTAATAATCATCGAAGTGGCTCCCCAAACCACATTTCCTCCTACATCGAAATAGGGAACATTATTTAATTTAAATCCTTCTGGAATAATCAAATCAGTTTTCTTTAAATTTTCCTTTGCTAATAAGGCAGAAAGTGGCGTTTCTATAATTGATTCTACTTCATTGTTATCTGGAGCAAAATTTGGAGTAAGCGCTGTGTATCCAACATATGGCTGTACCAAAAAATTACTGACAGGAATATATAATGGCGACAAAGCACCCAAAACGTTCATAGAAGAAACTGGCAAACCCATTTCTTCTTCAGTTTCTCTTAATGCGGTAGCTGCCTTATTTATATCAGTAGGTTCTGCCTGTCCTCCAGGGAAACTTACCTGTCCTTTATGCTTATCATTTTTAAAACGACTCGTACGCCTCATCAAAACAGTATGCCATTCTTCATTTTTATCATAAAGAAGAATCATGACAGAAGCTTTTTTAGGATTTTCTGGGACCGTGATAGTATCCAACCTAGCCATGTGTGCCATTCTTAATTGTGCAGCTCTTCCTGGTAATTCTGCTGACAACCTTTTTCTTAGAGAAGGTATGAACATCTATTTTGTATTTATTTGATCTAGTAATGAGCGATTGTTATTTGAGGAAAAAGTATGTTTAATCACTCTTTGTTAAACACATTTAATCGTTTAAAGTTGGGATAAAAAGGGTATAGCATGAAAAGAATAAGTACTGAAAAAAATAAGATGACAATCCATCTATTCCATTTTGTATAATTATTTTCTATACCATGAGAAGCTGAAGATATTGGGATTATAGCAGAAGAAATCGATTCGTAATTTACTGTATCACTTTGTTCAAGCTCTTTTCCTAATAACGGATTCTCCTCTCTTAGCATTTCTGTTTCTATATCTTCACCAGAAGTATTATTCTGAGCAACTGATTCTTTATTCTCACTTATTTCGATTTCTTGTTTCTCTGCATCGATTGCTGATTCATCTGAATTGCCTAAATCGTCCTTGGCTGTTATTCCTATAAGTACAACATCTCCTGTTTTAGGTTTCCAAATATCTAATTCATCTGAAATATAAAAACGAGTGGCATCGTTCAATTGGGGAATCACATCTGGATTATACGTTTTTACTGTCCTGACTTCTATTTTTTCAAAGTCTACAAAAATCCATTTAAACTGGTTAAAACTACCGCTTGCCCTTGTCCATTTCTTATTATCATCATTTCTTCTCAATGGTGCTCCCCAACAACCTTCTCCTACATAGACCGTTCCTTTTGCATCGTCTCTTATGAATCCTTCCTCACTACCCTTTTTCCTTGAAGGGCGTACAGGATAAGTTGTCTTCACCACATGTGCATCACATTCGACCACCAGATCTACTTCGTATTCATAAAAGAGAGGTGCCCAATATTTTTGTTGAGAAGGTTTTTCGCTTTTACGACTAACATGAGGACGGATAGGATGATGATACTGTACCATCTTCCATCTTACTTCCTTATGTTTATCTAGGTCATTTTCCAACCAATCTCTTTGGTGTCCACCTGGTGCAATAAGAGAATTAAGGGTATAGCTACGGACCATATTATTACCTAAAGTAAGGGCATAATAAATTTCTGGATTAGGAACATCGAATAAATGATAGATGGAGGAATTAGAACGTTCATGATTGCCCCTTGCAGCAATGATAGGTGTAATCCTACCATCATCGCCCATTGTCAATTGCCAATCATCCATCCATTTTTTCCAAGAGGAAGAACCATCAGAACCCGTCATATCTCCACCAAACATCACCAAATGAGGTCTTAATTTTGCTACCATTTTATTGGCATTCTGACGATGGGTTCTGTGATTTCTAGAATCTCCTCCAGCTATGATACTAAGGGAAGAATCGTCATCGTTAGGCAGTGTTCTGAAAGACATGACCTTACTTTCAGAATTACTATCTTTTATCATAAAATAATAAATAGTATTGGCTTGTAATTTTGATAATCGAACAAAATGATTATTCATCTTTTTATACCAGACCGTCCTAGAAACAGTATGTGAAGTAGCATAAGTACTAATCTCCGTACCTTTATTTTCTATATCAAGATAAAGAATAGGATTGGTTCCATTTAATTGATTCCAACCTATGGTCATTGTGGTGGAAGGATCTTCTCTCCACATACAGCGATATTTTTCTGTCTTTGCCTCTGCCAGTTGAATTATTGACAACAATAAAAAAAACAATAGATATAATCGCATGGAACAATTGAGTTTAACCTTATAAATAAACATATTTTTTATATGATAATCAATAGTAATATTCTGTTATTTTTGCAAGACTATTATTTCATAACAGATTGATTGACATTTCGATGTCAAAGATAAACAATCAAAATAGCATAATATCGCATTAAACTTAAAAAAAAATCCTAATGCCGTTAAGAAACAAAATTTTAAGAAGTCAACTTAATTTATTCATCTTATTTTTCCTTTTGTTATTCATTAAACCTTTTGGGGTCTCTGCACAAGAGGGTATTGTGGATAGTCTTTACTTGGATTCGTTATATGATGTAATATTTGAATCCATTTATATAAAGAAAGATTATCAAAGAAGTGAAGATGCTATAGGAGAAGGAATTGATAAATCCATCGAAGGTTCTTATAACTTTTATAAATTTTCTTATTTTAATGCATTGGTAATGGTCTCCAAGAAAGAGATCGAACCTGCATTATTATTATTTAATTCTATCATTAAAGATGGCTCTTCAAGTTCTAATCCTAAATTTCGATATTTAGCTGGATTAAGCCACTCTGATATAGCAAGAATTCACTTAACTCAAGAAGATAAAGAAAGCATGGATGATCAACTAAATAAAGCCATTGCTTTATTTAGTTTTACAGATTTTCAAGAAAGAAATAACATATATAATATAGAGTTTCAATATTGTTTTAATCAAGGAGGCAAGTCATGCATACCACTCCTTATTAAAAAATTAATTAACAATATAAAGGAATATATATATACACATTCTAATTTCTCCACAATAAATAAAAAAAACAATATGTATAGGAATATGAGTTCAACATATTCTAATATCGCTTATGAATATGAATATAATAACGATTTTGTCAACGCTAAAGTATTTTACCAATTAGCAGTTTATTTTGAAAGTAAATCTTCTAATGTAAATCCAAATGACAAAATAACTGACCAATACAACTTAGCATACATCAACTTCTATCTAAAAGATTATAAAGCATCAGAATTATTAACTAAGGATATTATAAGTTCAAATGCAAAATTAGATATACCTGATGCAGAAATAGAATCTGGTTGTTTAAAATTACTGGGGGATATTAGAATAGAAAAGAAGGATTATATCGATGCATTAAAATATTATGAAAAGGCTATGGAAATAGCAGATAGTATTTATGCTGATGGAAACTCGGATATACAATATTTTCATGAAGGGCTTGCTAAGATACATTATGAATTAAAAGATTATAAACAATCTATACAACAGTATAAAAAGGCATTAAAAGCTACCAAAAATGATACGGGGAAAAATAAATTAAACTACCTTATTGGCTTGGCAGAATGTTATTCTTTCTCTAATAAAAGACAGGCACTCGAATACTTTAATGAAGCACTAAAAATAGTCGAGTATGTAAGTGATATACAAAGAACTGAGGCAATTGCTAGAATAAATTATAAAATAGGATCTCTTGAAACAGATAAAGCAAAGGCATATCCTTATCACGAATTAGCTAGAAAATTCAGTAGTGAAAGCCTGTATCCTATAGAAGATGCCAGTAAAAACCTCATTAGGATGGCTCAATTCAACCTAAATAATGAAACCATTTTCCTAGAACTAATGAAAGAAGCTATTACTGCTAACCTTAGCAAAGGCAGCCAATACAATCTAAATGAAATACCTAAGAATGAAGATATTATATTCCCTATGTTATTATTAAAATGCTACCATTATTTAGGAGATTATTTTACGGATAAAGACGAAGAAAAATCTTTAAATTACTACTTGATGGCAAAAAAATTAATTGCTATTATTAAACCCATGTATCGATATGAAAATTCCAAATCTGCATTAATACGAGAGTCTATCCCTGTATATGATAAAATAATTACCCTCTCCGCAGAAAGGTACAAAACTAGTCATGATATTAAATATTTTGAATGGGCTTTTGATGCCGTAGAAAAGTCAAAATCTATTCGCCTCAATGATATTATTAATGATTATAAAGCCATAGGTTCTGCAGGGATTCCAGATTCTTTATTTGAATATGGACAACAGATAAAAACACAAATTGCATATCATAAAGAACGGCTTAATATTTCTGAACAAAATCTATCAGAACAACAAATAAAAGACATTAACAATATTCTTGTTGAACTCAATACAAAATACGATGACTATATCGTAGGTATAGAAAATGATTTCCCAGAATATTATGAATTAAAGTATAGTATTACTCCTATCGATATTCATAAAATACAAGCAACTATAAATGAACAAGATCTAGTTCTTAATTATCATATACAAGATAGCTTTTTAATTACTTTGGTAATATCAAAAAAAACATTTTCATTAGAAAAAGAAAATATAAAACAGAAAGAAATAGAAGAATACGTAGGCAATTTAATGAAGGGCTTGTGTGCTAGAAATAAAAATGATTTAAAAGAAAAAACACAGCAATTATATGACATTCTACTAAGGAAAACATTGAAAAAAAATAATGATATTAAACATCTAATTATTACTCCAGATGGCGTATTAAATTATCTTTCCTTTGAAATATTGGCAGAAAACAATCATAATAATTCCCAAGTTATTTATTCAAAATCTATCGTATATAATTATTCATCTGCTCAATCCTATCTCAATAAGAATACGATAAGGAAACGACAAAAGTTATTGGGAATTGCTCCTCTATATAATAGTGTCAAATTCGATCGACTTCCTCATGCAAAAAAAGAAATCGAAAAAATCCATGAAAAATGGGGAGGTACTACATTGGAAAACGAACAAGCTAATCTAGAAAATTTCAAAACAGTCGTCAACAAACATACTATTGTCCATATCGCTGGACATGCAGAAATTAATAGTGATTTTCCTTTGCAATCAAGGCTGGTCTTTTCCGAATCTGGCGATATACCTTATAGCTTATACGCTCACGAATTATACAATATGAAACTGGATTTGGATATGGTTTCATTGAGTGCCTGCAACTCCGGAATAGGCTTATTAAAACAAGGCGAAGGTGCTATGAGCCTAGCCAGAGGTTTTGCTTATGCAGGCTGTCCTTCGACGGTAATGACACTTTGGCCCATGACGGATAAGCCTACCATGGACATTATGGTTCAGTATTATAGTTACCTAAGGCAGGGCTTATCCAAGTCGGAAGCACTGAGAAGTGCCAAATTAAATTATATCAAAAACTGTGGACCTAAGGCAGAGGATCCTTACTTTTGGGCTGGAATAGTCATTATAGGGTCAGATTCTCCTTTGTTTCATGTTCCTTTCTATCGACAACTTTGGTTTCAAATCCTTTTGAGTGCTATCTTGTTGTTAGTTTTAATAACAATGATTAAAAGATTTAAAAAATAAATTGAAATCAAAAAAAAATAAACGATTACGGCTGTTATCCTTTGCCATCATTGGTTATATGCTACTTGCTCTAGCATGGTGGTCATATTTGCTATATGTGAAAAATAATGATGCCTATCTTGCCAAGGCAGAATTATTGAAAGTGACCAAATTTGCAGATAGAACTATCAAAAACATTGAAGAATTCCAAATAGACCCCGATTATATATCTCTTCATAAAGAGTATAAAAAACAGGAACAAATGATCATGGGAGAAGCTATCGTCTTAGCTTTTACATTGATTGCAGGGATTTGGTTCATCAATAGGAGCTATCAAAAACAGACAGAAATCGCCAAGCAAAGTCGGAATTTTTTACTTTCTATTACGCATGAATTAAAATCTCCCCTTTCTTCTATTAAATTAATATTACAAACTTTTAGTAAAAGGAAATTGGAACAACATCAGATTGAAAAATTCTCAAAAAATGCCATTAAAGAAAGTGAAAG
>JBNMOV010000059.1:0-16359 GCA_051275765.1 Maribacter sp.
TTATTTAAAAAAATCATAACTGACTGATAAATGACGAACTGAATGAGTATTAAAAAAAAGTGAATGGCGTTTATCTTCTTAGAAAGATTGACCTTATGGATTTTAGTTCAAAAAGTGTTTAAAATGGCATACTGTATGAGCATTGATGAAGAAAATAAAAAGAGACCATGCTAGATAAGTGATGCTATTAAAAGAGAAAAATATCGAATTAGTGAGTTTATGCAATTTAGGATTTTCAGTATTTTTTGAACGTTAAAAAATCCATCGGGTCTAGATTTTTTTGGTACTTTTTTTATCAATGAAAAAAAGTACGGGAGATAAAAGAATAACTGAACTCAAAACGCTACATAGCGTTATTCGAATATGAATAATATCATTAGAACCATAGGTTGCGTAAAATCAGTTAATTATATTAAAATATTGGATAAATAAGAAGTTAGAAACATTTTATAGGGTTTGTATCTCATTATAAAATGAAAGCAACTTTCTTAAAATTTCCTGTCCTTATCTTAAGAAGATAAAACTTCACGTTAAGTAGTACTTATAAAAAAGAACCATTAAAATCAAACCATGAAATATACCATTACCATCTTCCTCGCACTTTTATTCAGTTTTCATTCTCAAGGACAAACTACCACTAAATTTAATCTAGGTTTCGAAGAATACGAAGCTAGTAAAACACTTCCAGATGATTGGTTTCAGTGGGGTGGCTATGATTTAGATGTAGATATTGAGGCACATTCTGGAAAATATGCAGCTACGATTACTTCGCCAGAAAATGGAACTGCATTTGGAAGTATTGCGTATAAAATTCCAGCCAATTATAAAGGTTCTACTATCCGTTTGGATGGATACATGAAACTAGAAAATGTCAAAGCTGGTTTTGGAGGATTGCTTTTGCGAATAGATGGAAACGGGACATCATTGGCATTCGATAATATGGAAACTCAAAATATCAATGGCACAAAAGATTGGGAGAAATATTCTATTGAGCTTCCTTATCCAGAAGAAGCAGAATTTATTTTTGTAGCAGGAATTATGACAGGAAGCGGAAAAGCTTGGTTCGATGATTTTACGCTGACGATAGATGGTAAGGATGTCCAAATATTAAAAGAAGCCGCTAAGCCTATTTTTAAATCGGATTTGGATAAGGAATTTGATAAAGGTTCTAATATTGAATTTCCAGAATTAGATAAAAATAAAATTGCTAATTTAGAATTATTAGGTAGAGTTTGGGGATTTTTAAAATACCATCATCCTGCGATTGCAAAAGGAGATTATAATTGGGATTATGAATTATTTCGTGTGCTTCCTTCCTATTTAAAAGTGAAAGATACTGCTGAAAGAGATCAGGTTTTATTGAAATGGATTGATAAATATGGTAAAATAGCGAAGTGTAAAGAATGTAAAGAAACATCTGTGACTGCTTTCGCAAAACCAGATTTATCTTGGATGAAGAAAAGTGGTGTAAATACTAAATTAGAAAAGAAACTCAATGATATTTATCTGAATAGGCATCAAGGAAAACAGTTTTATATCCGCATGGTTTCAGGAATTGGTAATCCAGAATTTCTAAATGAAAAATCATACAAAGATCTGTATTATCCAGATGAAGGATTCAGATTATTGACAGTATATAGATATTGGAATATGATTCATTATTTTTTCCCTTACCAACATTTAATGGATAAAGATTGGAATGATGTTTTAGGTGAATATATTCCTGTATTTATGGATGCTGAAAGTAAATTGGAATATGAACAGGCAGCTGTAAGAATTATAGGCGATATACAAGATACTCATGCCAATCTTTGGATCGGAAATGAAAAAATGCAAGCAAAGAAAGGTAATTATTATCCTCCATTCCATGTGCGTTTTATTGAGGATAAATTAGTGGTTACAGATTATTATAATCCAGAATTGATGGCAGAAGCAGAATTGGAAGTAGGGGATGTAATTACACATATAGACGGAAAAACGATTGAAAGCATCATTGATGAAATCAAAATATATTATCCTGCATCCAATGATGCTGCAAGAATGCGAGATATTTCTACTGATTTATTGCGTTCGTTGACGAGAAGTATTGATGTCAATTACATATCTAATGATGAAAAGAAGGAAAAGGAATTGATTCTATATCATAAAGGAGATTTGAAAATGTATAGTTGGTATAGGACGGATGAAGGGAAATCTTACAAATATTTAGAAGATGATATTGGTTATGTTTCGCTTGGAAATATCAAGGCTGAGGATGTTATTTTTATTAAGCAATTTTTTAATAAACAAAAAGGAATCATCATAGATATCCGTAATTATCCATCTACTTTTGTGCCGTTTTCTTTAGGTTCTTATTTTATGACTGCTGATACGCCATTCGTGAAGTTCACACAGGGGAATGTCGATAATCCAGGAGAATTTACTTTTGGAGGAACAATTGAAATTCCAAAATCAGATAAACCTTACAAAGGAAAAGTCATTGTAATCGTAAATGAATTATCTCAGAGTCAAGCAGAATATACTGCAATGGCATTCAGAGCAGGAGTAAATACAACGATCATAGGAAGTACCACCGCAGGAGCAGATGGAAATGTATCCAGAATTTCATTGCCAGGAGGATTACGAACCATGATTTCTGGGATTGGCGTATATTATCCAGATGGAACAGAAACTCAAAGAGTAGGAATAGTTCCAGATATCCTCGTAAAACCAACTATCGAAGGGATTAAAAACGGAAGGGATGAGCTATTGGAAAAAGCGATTGAGTTGATAAAGGAAAGTGAGTAATGTTATTGTGAATTTGTTTTTAAAAATGGAGCATAAAAAAACGAGCGTTGCTGAAAGCAACGCTCGTTTTGTATAATGAATGAAGAAAACTATTTAAGCCGCCTTCAACTTCGTCAACTTACTCTTACTCAGCTTATTCTCTGCATATGCTTTATCCACGATGAATTCTTTCACGTCTTTTTGACTAGGCATTTCAAACATAGCGTCAGTCATAACTGCTTCACAGATAGAACGCAATCCTCTAGCACCTAATTGGAATTCAATCGCTTTTTCAGCTACAAATTGTACAGCTTCTTTCGTGAATTCCAAACGAATACCTTCTAGCTTGAACAACTTCTGATATTGCTTCAATAAAGCATTCTTAGGTTCAACTAAGATACGCTTCAAAGCATCTATATCCAATGGCTCCAAATAACTTAAAACAGGCAAACGACCGATCAATTCAGGAATCAAACCAAATGACTTAATATCCTTCTGAGTGATATATTGCAATAGATTATCCCGATCTACATCTTCGTCATCTTGCTTATCTGCACCCTTGAAACCAATCACATGCATATTTACACGCTTAGCGATAATTTTTTCGATACCATCGAAAGCACCACCACAGATAAATAAGATATTAGACGTATTTACTTTGACGAGCTTCTGTTCTGGATGCTTACGTCCACCTTGTGGTGGAACATGAACTTCCGTTCCTTCTAGCATCTTCAACATCGCCTGTTGTACACCTTCACCAGATACATCACGAGTAATAGACGGATTATCTTGCTTTCTAGCGATTTTGTCAATCTCATCGATATAAACAATACCTCTTTCAGCCAGCTCTGTATTATAATCACAAACTTGCAATAATCTACTCAAGATACTTTCCACATCCTCTCCTACATATCCAGCTTCTGTAAATACAGTCGCATCTACGATAGCAAAAGGAACATTCAAGAAACGAGCAATCGTCTTAGCCAATAAAGTTTTTCCTGTACCAGTACGACCAACAAGCATCACATTAGATTTTTCAATCTCAACGTCATCCTCACCTTCCTGTGCCAATCGCTTATAATGATTATAAACTGCTACAGAAAGATACTTTTTAGCTTCATCCTGACCAATGATATATTTATCAAGATGCCCCTTAATATCTTTTGGTGTAAGTGCATCAGGTAAATCAAATTCGCCGTCACCTGGATTCAGCTGTTGCTTCTTCCCTAACTCATCGTCAATGATATCTTGTGCCTGTTCTACACATACCTCGCAGATATGTGCATCTATTCCGGCTACTAATATCAAAGCCTCTGTCTTATCTCTTCCGCAGAATGAACACCTCAAATTATTTTTGTTTCTTCTATTGAAATCCATGTTTTATAGTAAATTTTACTTGGAGCGTTATATTGTAGTATGAATAAAATTACAACTATTCAATACCATAAAATAAAGAAATTCTCCAAATAACCAAACAAAGACAAAATAATACATTTTCTATCTAAAAAGTGAAGCGAAACTGAACGCTCTTTTTCCTGATTCCTCTCTCCTAAAAGCGAAGCCAAGCCAAGCGTCCTCTTTCCTGATTACTTTCTAGCCAAAACCTCATCTACTAAGCCATATTCCTTAGCTTCAGTAGCAACCATCCAGTTGTCACGCTTACAATCTTCAAAGATCTTATCGTACTCCTGACCAGTATGGTTTGCCAAGATATCGTATAGTTCCTTTTGTAATTGTTTGATCAATTTATAGGAAATTTCCATATCAGTTACTTGTCCTTGCATTCCACCTAATGGTTGGTGAATCATCACTCTAGAATGGGGAAGACAAGCTCTTTTTCCGTGAGCACCTGCACATAATAAAACAGCACCCATAGAAGCTGCTAATCCTGTACAAATCGTAGCTACATCTGGAGCGATATACTGCATTGTATCATAGATACCTTGTCCAGCAATTACACCACCACCTGGGCTATTGATAAAAATCTGTACATCACGCTTAGGATCTGAACTTTCCAAGAACAATAATTGTGCTTGTACAATATTGGCAACCCTAGAATCTATACCTTCTCCTAAGAAAAGGATTCTATCCATCATCAGACGGGAGAATACATCCATTTGGGTAACATTCATTTTCCTTTCTTCCAATACATATGGAGCTTGGCTAGGAAGGATGCTTTGTATATTAGGTACAGAAACTTTAGATTTTCCGTAGTCATCAAGGGTGTTGCTGTTCAAGTTTAGGTGATTGACAGCATATTTTCTGAATTCATCATTAGGATTCATAAATCAATTTCTTTATGATTATTGTAAATTTATTTCTAGAGGCACTTACTTTGGTAAACCTACAAAGTCTGCTAAAGTTCAAGTTTAGCATATACTTTTAATGAACTTCAATAGTTTGCTGAAAGTATGTACCTAACTTAAAAAATCTGCGAATTAGAGATGTTAACCCTAATTCGCAGCTAATATATTAATAACAACATTAATTGGGGCAGCTAGGTTGCCTATAATCTTGGTTATTTCTATGAATGAATGAAAAAACAGGATAAAATTAAGCCTCTACTGTATTTTCTTCAGCAACAGCCGTATATTTTGCGTTATCATCTTCCTGTTTCTTATTGGCTTCTGAGATTATTTTTTCCATTTCCTTCTCATCCACATCAGTTTCAACTACAGTAATCGCAGCAGCAATCGCTTCGAATAACTTATTACCCATGATTTCCTCAGCCTGCTTTCTCACAGCTTGTTCATCTTGCATCATGCGTTGAGCATAAGTCACCAAGATAGAATCATCCATACCTGCTGGCATACCACCATAACTTCTGATAGCATTGATGAATCCAGCTTGTAATTCTTCCTCACTTACCTTCAAGTCAAACTTTTCGATTAGTTTTCCTTTGATAACGCTCCATCTCAATTCATTAGAGAATAATGGGAATTCACGCTCGATTTGCTCGTCGCTTACTGGCTTCTCATTACTGAACTTGATCCATCTCTTCAAAAATTCCTCTGGTAAAGCAAATGAATTCTTTTCGATTAATTTTTCTTGGATATCTCTAAATAAGATCGCCTCAGCATTTTTCTGAATAGACTTATTCATGTCGATTCTGATCTTATCCTTAGCTTCTGTTTCATTAGCTACTACGCCTTCACCAAACTGCTTATCGAAAAACTCTTGGTTCACTTCAGCTAATTCTACTCTAGATACTTCGATGATTTCACATTCGAATATCTCTCCTACAGTCTCATCATCCTTATCGATACCTAATACATATTGGCGAACGATTTCTTTTGTAGATTCCTTTTCTACATCATGTACATTCAACTGTATCGTATCTCCCTTCTTCTTCTTTTGTAAAGCTTCCGCCAACTTGTCTGTAGATTGGTCAACAGGAATACTGAATTCAGCAGTATGTCCGCCTTCTTTCACTTTCTTACCATCCAATTCTTTGGCAGCCACTTTCACTAAATCCTTAGCTTCGATCTTTCCATCCTCAATGATGCTTCTCTCTCCAAAACGCTTCTGAGCATTAGTCAACTGCTCATTAACTACTTCGTCACTCACTTTTATACGATAGCCATCATAGCTTGCGTTAGCATCTACACCTGCTATTTCAAATTCAGCTATCAGCCCTAGATCAAACTTGAATTCATAATCCTGTAATTTCATAGGATCGAAATCAATTGTTTCTTGAGTTTCATTAGGCATTGGATCACCAAATATCTTGACATCCTTTAACGCTTCAGCCAATTGTTCTTGAAGTGTTTTATTGATTTCTTCTGCCAATAATTGCTTCCCGAAAATTTTCTTAACATAATTCATCGGAGCCATACCTTTTCGGAAACCTTTAAGATTGGCATCTTTTCTATACTTCTTTAATTCCTTATTGAAATTACCTTCATAGTCGGCTTTATCAATATTAATGGTAAGTAACTGATTCAACGCATCGATTTCTGTCTTGGATATCTTTGCCATAGTGAAAGAGGATTTTCCTATTTTATGAATATAAAAGCAAGATTCCCGTAGGTTATACTTGCTTTATGATTGATGAAGTTGTTCTAAAATTCAACTTTGCAGCAAAATGAATAGTTTTTAAACAACTTCGATTTTAAATAAAAAAAAAGAAAAGCCGAAAGTCGACTTTTCTTTAATGTGGTGCGGGTAAAGGGAGTCGAACCCCCACGCCTTGCAGCACTAGATCCTAAGTCTAGCATGTCTACCAATTCCATCATACCCGCAGATTGATAATTCGCACTAAGCGGACGCAAAGATAATTTCTTTTATCTAATAAAACACATTTTTTGCTAAAAAAATATCGGATTTTTTCACATTGTAAAAAAAAACATTTTTCAATGGCTTCTCATTACCTCCGAATTAGACTAAATTGTATATTTCGTAAGGTTTATATACTTATTTGATATATCAAGTAAGTTAAATGCTTGATTCAGTATTTTTTTAGTTGTATTTTAATAAATTAAGTAGATACTATCTAGCGTCTAATAGTCTAACATCTAATGATATGGTAACTATTCCTCCAAATACAGAAGAAGAAAAAAAACTCATACAGCGAGCTTACAGAAGATTACTTCGTACGGTGAAATCGAATATGAAGCCTACTGATAGAGTAAATATCAGAAAGGCGTATGAATTGGCAGTGGATGCACATCATACACAAAGAAGGAAATCTGGAGAGCCTTATATTTTGCATCCTATAGAAGTGGCACGTATTTGTGTGGAAGAAATAGGATTGGGTCCTACTGCGATTATCAGTGCATTATTACATGATGTAGTAGAGGATACAGATATTACCTTGGAATATATTACCAAAGAGTTTGGTGGTAAAATATCCATGATCGTAGACGGCTTGACAAAGTTCAAGGAACTGGATTCTGATAGTCCACAAGCGGAAAACTTCAAAAAGGTACTGAGTACCATGTCTAAGGATGTGAGGGTTGTATTGATAAAAATGGCAGATAGGCTGCATAATATGCGTACCCTTGGTTCTATGCCACCTCATAAACAACTCAAAATCGCTTCTGAAACTAATTATATATATGCTCCATTGGCACATCGCCTAGGATTATATAATATGAAGACAGAGTTTCAGGATTTATGTATGAAAAGTCTGAATTCTGAGGATTACCAGTGGGTGGCAAAGAAGTTAGATGAAACTAAGCGAGATAGAAACCAATATATTAACGAATTTATCAAGCCATTAGAAAATAAACTGAATGATATAGGTGTTCCCTACAAAATCTATGGCAGACCTAAGTCCATTTCATCTATTTGGAACAAAGTAAAAGCAAAAGGTGTAGCATTTGAAGATATATACGATCTTTTTGCCATTAGGATTTTAGTGGATGTGCCATTAGAACAAGAAAAGAGTGCTTGTTGGCAGGTCTATACTATTGTTACAGAAACCAATACACCTATTCCAGAAAGATTGAAAGATTGGATTACCACACCTAAAGCGAATGGATATGAATCCTTGCATACTACAGTTGTAGGTCCAAAAGGTCGATATGTAGAAGTGCAGATTCGCTCAGAACGAATGCATGAAATAGCAGAAAAAGGTTTTGCTGCACATTGGAAATACAAAGGTATCAAACAAGGGAATATGGATGTATTCTCTGTTTGGTTGGATAATATAAGAGAGATTTTAGATAATCCAGGTAATGATCCAGTTGAGTTCTTACGAGATTTCAAAACGAATCTTTTCAAGGAGGAAATCTATGTATATACACCTAAAGGAGATATGAGAATATTGCCACATGGAGCGACTGCATTAGATTTTGCCTTCTTTATTCATTCAGAAGTAGGTTATCGTTGTAAGGCCGTAAAAGTTAATAATGTATTAGTTCCATTAGGGCATGAATTGAAAAGTGGAGATCAGGTATCTGTAGTTACGAATAAAGCACAGAAACCTAGTGAAAACTGGCTGAACTACGTCGTTACAGGAAAAGCCCGTTCCAAGATTCGTTCTTCGATGAAAGAAGAACGTCGCAAGAAAGGCGAAATGGGTAAGGAAACTTTGATGCGTAAGATGAAAAACATCAAGGCTGATTTTGAAACGAATGCAGACATAGTCGTCAAGTATTTTAATTTCCAATCTCGTCCTGATTTATACTATGCTATTTTCAAAGAAGAAATCAATATTCAGCAAGAGCTGAAAAACTTTAGTGTAGAAGGTGGTAGGCTTACGTTAATAGAAAAAGAAGAACCTAAGACTAAGAAAGAACCTTCTAAAAGCAAAACTAAAAGTAGAAGAAACTTCACTGGCAAGCCAAGTCTGATGATAGATAATCAGCCAGCTAGTCAGCTCAAACATTCGTTAGCGACTTGTTGTAATCCAGTATTGGGAGATCCTGTTTTTGCCTATATCACAGTAATGGGCGAAGCGAAAATCCATAGAAACACTTGTCCTAATGCAGAACATCTCATGGCAAATTATGCCTATAGGATGATGAAAGCAGAATGGATAGATTCTGAGAATACTGATTTTATAGCTCGAATCATGATTACAGGTATAGATGGAAGAGGTGTGGCACAGAAAATCACAGGTTTTATTACCAATGACCTTAAACTCGATATGCGTTCTATTTCAATGGATGGAAACCAAGGCTTCTTTCAAGGAAAGATTTCCATTGTCGTAAAAAATAAGGATCAACTCCACATGACAATGAAAGCACTCAAGGAAATGGATGGCGTGTATTCTGTGATAAGAGAGGAGTAATTTATTGAGATCGTTTTGCTGAGAGAAAAGAGAATTTAGATTATACGTTCCCTTTTCTCTCAATTTGGCAAAGTCGAACGATCTCTACTCTCTCAGCGAAGCGATCTTAAGCCGACTTCCTAACAACTTGCCAACACTTCAAATATTATATTAATTCCAACCAATCATTTTTCATATCTTTGTGCGGTTTTTGTAAACTATTATAATGAGACTGTTCTCAAATAGCTTCGATAATAAATCATACAAATGAATATAGACGTAATATTAGGCCTACAATGGGGCGATGAAGGAAAAGGTAAAATCGTAGATTATCTAGCAGAAAGATATGATGTGGTTGCACGTTTCCAAGGTGGACCAAATGCTGGACATACACTTGTCTTTGATGGAAAAAAGTATGTGTTACATACGATTCCTTCTGGCGTATTCAGAGAAAATTTGATCAATCTCGTAGGAAATGGTGTAGTGATAGATCCAATTCTCTTTGAAAAGGAATTGAAAAATTTAGACACAGCAGGTGTGAAATACGCAGAGCGTTTATTCCTTTCTCAAAAAGCACATTTGATATTACCTACGCACAGGTTATTGGATGCTGCTAGTGAAAAAGCAAAAGGTAAAAGTAAGATTGGTTCTACATTGAGAGGAATTGGACCTACTTATATGGACAGAACAGGTCGTAATGGCTTGAGAGTAGGAGATATCAATCGTGATGATTTCCAAGAAAGATATGAGCGTCTGAAGCAGAAGCACTTAGCTATTTTGACTTCATTGCCAAAGGTAGATTTCGATCTAGAGGCAGAAGAAAAGCAGTGGTTTGAAAGCATGAAATCACTTCGAGCTATCCGTCAAGTGAATAGCGAATATTTTGTGAATCGTTGTATCAAGAATGGTAAGCGAATTCTAGCAGAAGGAGCACAAGGTTCTATGTTGGATGTAGATTTTGGAACATATCCATTCGTTACATCATCCAATACCGTTACAGCAGGTGTATGTATTGGTTTAGGCGTTTCTCCAGATAAAATAGGCGAAGTAATTGGTATTACTAAAGCATATTGTACGAGAGTAGGTAGTGGACCATTTCCCTCAGAATTATTCGATGAGATGGGCGAACAACTGAGAAAAGAAGGTCAAGAATTTGGTGCGACTACAGGACGTCCTAGAAGATGTGGTTGGATTGATTTACCACAATTGAAATATACCATCATGTTGAATGGTGTAACACAATTGGTATTGACAAAAATCGATGTACTTAATATTTTCAAGGAATTGAAAGTAGGTACAGCATATATCATCGATGGTAAAGAGACGGAGGAAGTACCTTACGAAATTCCAGAAAAACTGGATATGACCTTCACGAGCCATAAAGGATGGGAACAGTCATTAGCTGACGTAACTTGTTTTGAAGAATTGCCAGCTGCTGCAAAGGAATATGTAAATATTTTAGAAAAAGAACTGGGTGTACCTATTACTATGGTATCAACTGGTCCAGATAGAGTAGAATTGATTACGAGAAATATTTAGAACATTGTTTTGTATTGATTGCTCCGTTGATTGGAGTAGCTTAGAGCTTCTTAAGTATATTTAGTGTTTATTATTACAAAACACTAAGTATCTTTAAGAAGCTCTAAGTATTTTGAACCATTATTAACCTTAAGCATTTAAAATAGTGAATCTTGCTACTCACAGATTATCATATCAATAAAAGAACTTCCACTACATTTTTCCTAGGAAAAAAAGTAGAAGAATTCAAGGCATTATTACCTTATTGGATGATGCCCTTCAAGCATGGCTGCATATTGGACGGTAATCGATATTCAACACATCATACTCAACCTACAGAATTAACGGTCGCCGTATCAGATGAAGTAGGATTATTGATGTCTAAAGAAGAAACCACTTCCTTTGCTGCATTAAAATCCTATTACGAAAAAGAAAAAGATTGGCTATTTGGTTTTTTGTCCTATGATTTAAAAAATCATGTAGAAGATTTACAATCCAATAATCCAGATAGGGTAGGGATGCCATTGATGCACTTTTTTTTGCCAGATATTTTGGTACGTGTAGAAGGAAATGAGGTTATTATAGAGTCTAAGCGATCTTCTCCTGAAAAAGTATGGCAAAGCATATGGAATACTGAAAAAGATGATGCGTCTTTTTCTACAGGTGGCTGGAAAATGAAATCTCGTGAAACAGAAGAAGAGTACAAAGCGACTGTTGCTAAAATAAGAGAACACATCATAGAAGGCGATATTTACGAAATGAATTATTGTACAGAATTCTATATCGAATCCTGTAATATTTCTCCTGCTGCATTATATAGTCAGCTTAATCATATTGCGAATGCTCCTTTTTCTTCTTTTTATAAATGCGATGATCGCTATTTGATATGTGGCAGTCCAGAGCGTTTTATTAAAAAAGAAGGTAATAAAATTACATCGCAGCCTATCAAGGGAACTGCTCCTAGAGGTGAGACAAATGAAGAAGATTTAGCGTACAAAACAGCCTTGGCGAATAGCGAAAAAGATCAAGCAGAAAATGTAATGATCGTTGATTTAGTGCGGAATGATTTATCTAGGAGTTGCAAAGCAGGAACAGTCGAGGTAGAAGAATTATTTGGCATTCATGGTTTTGAACGAGTGTGGCATATGATTTCTACCATCAGTGGCGAATTGCGTGATGATGTCCATTTTATAGATGCCATAAAAGCTGCATTTCCAATGGGTTCGATGACAGGAGCACCCAAAGTCATGGCGATGAAACTCATAGAACAGTACGAAAAAACAAGTCGTGGTTTATACTCAGGTTCAGTAGGTTACATTTCTCCAGAAGGCGATTTTGATTTCAATGTAGTCATCAGAAGCATTCTATTCAATGCTGCTGAACATTATTTATCTTATCATGTAGGTGGAGCCATCGTTTACGATTCTGAACCAGACAAAGAATACGAAGAATGTTTATTAAAATCCCAAGGAATGCGAAAAGCATTAGGGCTAGAATGATAATAAATGTAGAGCCGCGATGCTTCGTGCCTTGCCAAACAAAATCCACCACTGCCAAATGTTCTGAAAACCAAAAAATAACCTAAAAAATACACCAATGGAACCCAAATTTAAAATCTTAGGAAAAAACGAACAAGGAGCCAGAATAAGGATAGAACAAAAAAATAAATTACTCACCTTCAGAGAAGTCTTCAACTACTGGCAAACTTCCACAAATTTCATCGAGTTTTACATAGATTCATTAATAGCATTAAACTACGATGAATTTTTCTGGGAACATCCAGCTCTTAAAGAAGAATATCTAGATAAATCCTATGAATTTATTGTTCAAAAAAGTATTTCCTTTAGTAAGCGTAACGTAGATGAAAATGCTTTTTCAAATTATATCAATTCAGATAAGCAAGTAGCCGTTTTTGATAATTTAGGTAGAAATGCAAAACTCATTGTTCCAACAAAAAAAATTCCAATAGATACCTATAAGCACATGGGTAATTTTATTAGAAATGCTGAAAAAATACAAATTATAGAACAGTTCAATCAACTTAGTAAAGCTATTTTATCAGAAGTAGGAGCAGGTCGATTAATTTGGGTGAGTACAGCAGGTTTGGGCGTGATATGGTTACATATGAGATTAGATTCCAGACCTAAGTATTATAGGACGAACTCGTATAAGCGAGCAGATTTTTTAGAAGGATGAACTACTTTAAACTTTAATTACCAGCACTTGTAAATAATCTCCTAGCACCTTTATATCCACATTTTTGATATTGATTATAAGCTTTTCCTGCTGTATCTGCTACTACTTTACCTTCACTGCCTTTTGCCCATTCAGAAACGACAGCTTCTGAAACATAAGCTTCTGGAGCGAGTAAATTAGTCGTCATGAGCAAAGGGAAACCGCCATTATAAGGAAGGTGTTGTATAAAGAATCCATGCGAAGCACAAGCCACTGCTACAGCATCTTTTTTGATGCCATCTGTATTTTCAATGATAGGAATTTCCATATCCATCAAACCATTGTGGCCATTGAAAAATAGTAAATCTGCACGACCTCTGATGTTAATTTTTATATCATTAATTGTAATATCATCCTTCAATTTTCCTGCGAAGGAATTCATATAATCTGTTAGGCAATCTTTCATTTTATCACCTCGATAAGCATCTGCCACTAAGTAAATATTCTGTCCATTAGAAACCTTCTTAAAGACAGCTCGCTCTAAAATAATATCATCATCATAAGGCTTTTTTATAGTCTACAATAATGTCCAATCCTTATGTTTTTTTAAATGCGTTTTTACACCATATAATGCTCCCCAATATAAATTGGAATTAGGATTAAAACCATCGCCTAGACTCTTGTTGACAGATACAATTACCTGATGTTCATTATCACAAAGTGGCACAAAAACATGAACAAATAAATCTTCCTTATCCTTAATTTTTTGTGCTAATCGCTCCTTGATTTCATCTCTTAAAAATTCTCCTAAAGATGTAGGAGGAATGATTTTTTCTATTTCAATAATAGGCCCATTTAGAATATGAGGTTTTTGCTCAATATTTCCATTATTTTGACACGACATCAAACACAGAATAAAAAACAAATGTACAGACGCGATGCTTTGCGTCTCAGCCCTAATTTGAACTCCAATTTCTCAAATAAATTTTCCATAAGGTTTCAATCATTAATCATTTATGATTTATGATTTTGCTTGGCAAGACGCAAGATGTTGCGTCTTTACATTTTTTCGATGATAAAAAATACATATTTTTTTACTCATTACTCATCAATCAATTATTCAATCCATCCCATTACCTTAATTTCTACCCTTCTATTTGGTGCCATATCTATTTCTTGTGTAGCTTTTGGATTCACCATCTCAGTATTACTATAACCTTTATGTGTCAAGCATTTTGGATTTATATCACTGTCTAATAGATACTTATAAATAACTTCAGCTCTGCGTTGAGATAATATTACGCTCCATTCTGGTACGTCGTCTGGATATGTATTAGGATAATTAATATGACCACCTATTTCCACGATCGCATTAGGATTCATGGCGAGGCTATTTTTAAGGCGTTTCAATTCTGGAATAGAAGTAGGCAATAATTTAGCTTGATTACCATAAAAATATAGATTTTTCAAAGCCAATTTATTCCCTTTTTTAATAGGTTTTAATCGAATTGTCACCAATTTATCCTCTCCAACTTTCAAGGACACTTTCTCTGAATTATGGAAATAACCCTCTGCATAAAAATCGAAATTAATTATACTATTTTTCTCTAATAAAAACGATATGCTACCTAGTCCTTTAGGCTGTGTTTTATACGTTTGTTCCTTATCAGAAACGAATCTTTTATAAATAATATTGGTCGCAATTAATGCATCCGTTTCTTCATCTTTTACAATGAATTCCACAAGGCTTGGTTCTATTTCGGTAACGACTTCGATTATTTCTTCTTTCACTGGTGGAGGCGGAGGTGGTGTAATTTCTTCCTTAACAATATTAACTTGAAATACTTCTATTTCTACTCGCCTGTTGAGTTGTCTTCCTTCATCAGAATCATTATCTGCCACAGGTATATTTTCTCCATTAAATGAAGTATAAAATGGTAATCGATCTATCTGCTGTTTCACTAAATACTGAATCACATTATTAGCTCTACGTTCAGATAAACCATCATTATTATCATAGCTGCCAATGGAATCTGTATGACCAGTTAATCGAATAAAACCATTGATATCTCCTTGTATTTTGGCAGAAAGCAGATTCAATTTTTCAATCTCAGGATCTCGTATTTTATCCTTTCCAAAATCGAAGTATATATTTTCACTTGCAAGAAGAATCGTATCGCTAACATTATTCTGAGCAATAATATTCAAGGATAAAAAAAGAATCATGATGCTAGAGCATACCCATTTCATAAGCTATATATTTAAGAGATTTATTAGGAGTTTGATTTTCAGAATCGGAAAAGTGGCATATTTAAATGAATTATTAAATTCTTAACAAACCTTAATTGAAAGAAGCTAGAATAACACCCACCATTATACTTGTTCTTTTTCCTTCTAAAAAATATAAAAAATAGTTCCGTAGCTAAGGCTATGCAACGATTTTGTGAATTCTTTACAAGAAAAGATTACTACGCATTATGGTGGATCTTATTTAATTTCTTTCACTAAGTTGCGAACAAGTCAAAAGTCTATAGATCCATAGACGATATTTAATAAAAATGCGTCTCTTCTACTTAAAGCTATGGACTATCGTCTATCGACTAAGTTGCGTGAAACGCAACGCCAATTTATTACTAAGCATAACGTTTAAAACACGAATTGTTACATACACCAAAGAAAATTACTACCTTGTTAGGTATTATAGTTGATTATGTCGAATAGTTAATTAGTTGATTGAAAGAATGGTTTTTTATTAAGCTAATCAACTTATTAACCCAATCAACTCGTTAATCTAATTTCCAATCCAACTAAAAAATGTCTCATTTACTCAGTATTCCATTTTACGGTTTCAAACTCAAATTTGTATCAGGTGGTCATATAGCTACGCCAATGATGCATCAGCAAATGGTTTTTCCAGATAGGACGATCAATCAATTGTCAGCGTATTTTAGGAAAGCTTTCCAAACTAAAGTTTTGGATAAAGGAGCCTATGCCAGTATATTGGATCAATATACAGATGGTGACTTTTTACATGGAGAGATAGAAGTAGAGTTCACCGCTTCCAAGGATAAAATGAGTTATCCTGATTTTACCTTGGAATTCAAGTATTTCTATAAAAGGAATGAACGAGGATTTTGGGCAATCGTGCCAGTGATAGGTGTGGAAGTATTTATTGATAATGACAA
>JBNMOV010000060.1:0-16153 GCA_051275765.1 Maribacter sp.
GGTGCAGCTACTCAATGTGAAATTTCAGGTGTGACAGATTATAAGATGCCTGACGATAAAACTTGTTTGGAAACTATTCGAGACTTAGTAGATAAATATGGGACTTTCGAATCTGCTGGATTTAGTAGAGAAAAACCTGCTGCTCCAAAACTGAATCCTAAGGAAATTTACGAATTCTTTCCAGAAGATAGAACTAAGCCTTATGATACCATGGAAATCATCAAGCGTTTGGTCGATGATTCCAAAATAACAGAATATAAGAAAGGTTACGGAAAAACGATTACTTGTGGTTATGCACGCATTGATGGCTGGGCAGTAGGCATTGTTGCTAATCATAGAAAAGTAGTCAAATCTGCAACAGGAGAAATGCAGTTTGGAGGTGTAATTTACTCTGATTCTGCTGATAAGGCGACTCGTTTCATCATGAATTGTAATCAAAAGAAAATTCCTTTAGTCTTTTTGCATGATGTATCTGGTTTTATGGTAGGAACTCGTTCTGAACATGGCGGCATCATCAAGGATGGAGCTAAAATGGTGAATGCTGTTTCTAATTCTACTGTACCAAAATTCAGTATCGTGATGGGGAATTCATATGGTGCAGGAAACTATGCCATGTGCGGAAAAGCATATGATCCTAGATTAATTTATGCTTGGCCTACTGCAAAATTAGCCGTTATGGGTGGTGCTCAAGCTGCTAAAGTGCTACTTCAAATCCAAACGTCTTCTCTCAAAGCCAAAGGCCAAGAACCTACAGAAGAAGAAGCACTGGAGCTATACAATAAAATCAAAGACAAATATGATGTCCAAACTTCTCCATATTACGCTGCGGCTAGACTTTGGACGGATGGAATCATCGATCCTTTAGATACTAGAAAAGTGATTTCTATGGGAATAGAAGCTGCAAATAATGCTCCTGTGAAGAAGTTTAATCCTGGAGTGATGCAGACTTGATTAGGGTTGTGTAGATTAAATGCCTTGTAACAAAAGTAATATTGATTTTTGTTACAAGGCATTCAATCTATCCATATTCTTTTACAATTTCGTCATTTCCCATTCATACTCATACCTATCATAAATACCCAAATCAGGGAACGATTCACTTTCCCATGATTGATGTGAAGCTGTATTACTAATGATATTATAAAATATTGTTGATTCCAAAAAATTTCCTCCACCAGGAGTAGGATAGTAGAATACTATTTGCTGAGGATTTAGTTGATACAACCATTCAAATTCTCTCTCATCAGCAGCTGTAGTATTATCAACCCTTGATCCTGTTCCATCCTCATTAATAATGATATTAAATTCACTTCCTTCAGTTTCAAATTCTAATACATTTTCGACATAGGCTCTCTGTGTTATTATCACAGTCCATTCTCCTACAAGATTACTTCGTTGCTCTGAAAAGTACTCATTAGGATCTTCCTTACATGAACTCAATATTAATAGTATTCCCAATAATATGGCATAATGAATTTTAATTCTCATAATAATTAGTTTTTGATGATTTTAGTGGATTCTAAAATACCTTTTGAATCAGAGATAACTAAAAAGTAAATACCTGATGATAAATGTGATATATCTATTTCAATTGATTTATCGCTGTCCATATTTCTTGTTATTAATGTTTTCCCTAAAGTACTTACAATCGAGTATCGCAAACTTCTACTTTCATAGGAATGCTCGATGAATATTTTATCTTTTGTAGGATTGGGATATACCGTCAAATTCCCATCCAATTTTAGTGGTTTCGGTGTAATCTCAAGATCATCAGACTTCAAGTATGCCATCGCATTCATATCCATTAGTACAATTTTATCAGGAAGAGGCGTACCGAGTTTATTATATGGACATACATATTCTGTGCAATAAGAACCCATCAATGTATTTCCACAGTATATATCTGCCCTACATTTTTGAAAACCACAGCCAACATCATCCCTTACATAAACTACATTTGAACAATAAATACTTCCAACTATTAAGTTTGTACCGTCAGAAAATCTACAGGCATAATCTGCACAGCCTACTTCTTCTGGGCAATTAGGGCTATTTGTCCAAAAAGGACCAGTTTCCAAACTTCCTTGAGAATTAAATTCAAGTGTACCATCTTGGCAAATATCATACTGCACACAATCCGATTCTGAATAATATGTAAATGCATAACCAAGGTCTTCATATGTAGTTTCTCCTGTAAGTGGACAATACATACTTAGTATATTACAATCCAAGGATGGTATAAAACTTGAATAATCAGTAAATTTCTCTCCATTACATTCAATCGTTCGGGAGCATTCTTCTGAATCATAGACAATCGCACCAGGAACTTCTCCTACGATATAACAATATGTTCCTAAGGCTTCACAACCATTAAAATCTTTTATCGTAGCACAATACTGCCCTACTCCCAATCCGTCTATATAATGACCTGTATCTCCATTATTCCATTCAATAGTATATGGCGAAGTACCTCCACTAACATTTAATGTAATACTTCCTGCTAATACGTTTTCGCAGGTTTCCAGAATATCTGCATTAGCCGTTATATCATATCTTTCACAATCCACAATATCATAACATTCTGATATCGAACTGCATCCATCATTGACTGTTAGACAGTATTCTCCCTCTTTTCTTATCTCATTACTACCCAATCCCATACATGAAAATATTATATTGCCTGTAGGATCTTCCCAATAACAAGCATAATCGCCCGTTCCTCCTGTAACTACAACGTCTATATAGGGATTAGGAAAACCACTGATGTCATAATCAATGGATAAGGGGGCTAAGTTTGTATTGGCAAAGCAATTACCAAAACTTAGATTTGAACCAAAGTTACTGCTACAACAACATATATCTACGGATAATGATTGTTCACAACCACCAGAATCAGTTACTGTAACAGTATATGTTCCCTCACATAAATCATCTACATCTTGTGAAGATGATCCATTAGACCATAGGTAAATGTATCCACCCGCTCCATTAGTAACCTCAATATCTATAAATCCCTCACATGCATCGCCATCTTCATCGCATTTACGTGTGTTTCCCTTATCCACTATTCCTATTTGAAGAAATGGTTCTCCTCCTACTTCAAAACAATTGGAATAGGCACATTCTTGATCGTCTGTTACGGTAACGCAATAAGTTCCTGGATTAAGTCCATAAATATTTTTTGTCGTCGCTCCATTCGACCAGAGATAGCTAAATGATTCATCTCCCACATCATTGATACAATCAACATTAATTGCAATATACCCAGGAGACTTACACCAAGCGTTACTACCTTTCTCATACTTTACTGTACATGAATTACCATTACACTGGCATTGTTCCATTCTTACTCGCTTAGATATTCTACCACAAAGGGCATCCACCACCACCACCTTGTAATTTTGTCCTGCTACCGCATTCTCAAAATCTTCCCCACTATTATCTGTACCTAGTAAACCACCATTTTGCTGTACTAAAATGGGAACTACAGAACCATTGAAGCCAAATAATCTATACCATGTTACCTCAAAGGGTGGAAAGCCCTTGTTTATATTTAGATTAAATTCCCCATTTATACAGTCTTGATCAGTAGTAGGTGGAGTCATTGTTACTGTTAACACACTCGCTCCGTACAAAAAATTTGCAGAAAATAAAATAAAGAACAATACTATGGTTGATTGAGTAGCTATATTTTTCATTGTAGTATAATTTGAATAATAGAATCTTTTTTATTGGAAAGAGAAATAGGCTTATTTCAATAATCTAAATAACTTCTTTTCACTTATTGCCTTGGTGGAATGTCCGTCATTAACATCAATGAGATAATATTTTTTCTTTTGCTTTCTTTTTGGCTTAGTCAAAATATATTTATCTGTTTCTATATTTAATGCTACCATTCCCTGTGTAGAAAAATGAATTTTTATTTCATTCTCATCTGTATGATGTGCAGTGAAATATTCTGTATCAAAATCGAAATCAATAGATTTAATAAACTCCCATTTATTCTGCCCAATATCATTAATATCGGCTGCCTGATATAGATGGATTTTATTATTATTCTGAATCAGTAAGTATAGTTTGTCTTTATTAGATACAAAATCATAGTTGAATTTATCGTCTTGAGGGCTTAAGAATTGTTTGGTGGGGATGTTTAGTTTTATTTTTTCGATAAATACAGGCTTTCTCAACGTACTCTTTTTAGGAGTCATATCTTTATCAAGATTTCTGTGATGAAAATATACATTCTTTTTCTTTCTAGCATATTCTAAGTCGTTGCAAGTAATACACATTTTTTCAAATCGCAAGGAAAAAACACTTGATTTTATCATGTGAATATTGACCCATTTATATTTAACCATTAATAATTTATCGACAGGTATAAAACTTTCTAAGAATTTTTCCGACAGCCCATTTTCCTTGTAATATAGCTTACTATTATATGAGTAAAAATGTACTCCATTCTTAATATATATTTTATTACAAGTTAAATTCATATCCTCTTGCCCTACTGAACTCAAGACAAATGATAACATAAGAATTGATAATATAATTTTCATCGTGATTTTTTAAAGTTTAGTATGCCTAATGAGGTATCAAAATAATAATTTCCAGTATAGAAGTAACAAGTAAATGCCCTTTTATCAAAGTTCTCTTCTAGAATAATTCAATCACGCTAAATTTTTCATAAATTTAGAACGTTTTGCAGCTTTAAATCTATTTTTATTCTAAAAAACACCCCACTCGTAGAATAATCAAATCTAAAAGATAACTTTTAACCACTCTTAGCGTCATAAGATTGTAAACCAAACCATCAATAAAATGGGTAAGAAAGCATTAGCATTCATCGCAGCATCAGCAGCCATCGTTTATATTCTCAATCCTACATTTGGAGTATACGAACTCCTTCCAGATAATATGCCTATAGTAGGTAATCTGGACGAAGCCACTGCTACAGCCATCCTCATCTGGGGAGCAAAAACACTCTTTGGAAAAAAGGAGGTAGAAGAATTAAGTGAGATTTCAAAAAAGAATAAGAACTGACATTTTGTCACATAGAGATAAAATGCTTACTTTTGCGAGACAAAAGCCGGAACGATTTTCCAATCTTTCGGCTTTTGCTATAATTAGGATTTTTTTAAAATGAATAATTATACGATTTTGAATAATAAACCTTGTATTCGATTACCTCTAATCTATGATTCAATAGGTTATGATTGTGAATACAAAATACAATATTCAAAATAGTATTATAAAATATTCATCTTAAAATCTAATTATCTCAAAATCTAAATATCTAGTAATTAGATGGATAACAATACAACAAATACATTGATGGATAAAAGCATCAATGAAGAACAACAAGGCGATGTTTTTTTCCAAGAACAACTGGCGACTAAAGCAGTCAATAAACATTTCTATATAGAAAGTTATGGCTGTCAGATGAATTTCAGTGATTCTGAAATCGTAGCATCCATATTAGGAGAAATGGGCTATGCTTCTACTAAGGATATGTATGAGTCAGATTTGATTCTGATCAATACTTGTTCTATTCGTGAGAAAGCAGAAGATACCGTAAGGAAACGCCTTCGTGTTTTTGATAAGGTAAAAAAGAAGAAACCAGGAACATTAGTTGGTGTTTTAGGGTGTATGGCAGAGCGATTGAAGGGTAAATTTCTGGAACAAGAAAAACTAGTCGATATCGTAGTAGGTCCAGATTCTTATCGTTCTTTACCTCAATTGGTGTCTGATGCATCTATTGGAGAAAAAGGGGTTAATGTATTGTTATCTAGAGAAGAAACTTACGCAGATATTAGTCCTGTTCGTTTGAATTCTAATGGCGTTACAGCATTTATTTCTATCATGAGAGGCTGCAATAATATGTGTTCTTTCTGCATCGTTCCATTTACTAGAGGACGAGAAAGAAGTCGTGAACCATTCAGTATTATAGCTGAAGCCACAGAATTATTCAATAATGGATATAGAGAAATTACTTTATTAGGACAAAATGTGGATTCCTTTCTTTGGAAAAATCCAGAAACAGAAGAAACAGTCAATTTCGCACAATTACTAGAAATGACAGCGAAAGTAAATCCTGATTTAAGAGTCAGATTTTCTACTTCGCATCCTAAAGATATTACAGACGAAGTCATCCATACGATGGCTGCTTATGAGAATATTTGCAATTATATCCACCTTCCTGTACAGTCTGGAAATAGTCGTATTCTCAAACTCATGAATCGTACTTACGATAGAGCATGGTATAAAGAAAGAGTAGAATCTATTTATAGAATTATCCCTAATTGTGCGATTTCATCTGATATGATTTCTGGTTTCTGTTCAGAAACAGAGGAGGAACATCAAGATACCTTAACGATGATGGAATTTGCTCAATATTCTACGTCTTACATGTTTTTCTACTCTGAACGTCCAGGAACATTGGCTGCCAAAAAATATGAGGATGATATTACTTTGGAAGTGAAGAAAAGAAGATTAGCTGAAATCATTCGTTTACAAAATCAGATTTCATTCAAAAAGAATCAATCAGATATTGGCGAGACATACAAAGTATTAGTAGAAGGAACTTCTAGGAAGTCAGAAAATGACTTCAAATCTCGTAATTCACACAACAAAGTAATCATCTTCCCTAAAGTGGAGGGACTTGAATTAGGAATGTATTGTCATGTAAAAGTAATAGAAGTAACTTCAGCGACATTGAAAGGAATTGTAGTCAGTGAACAATTAGCAGCTAGTAGTTAGTAGTTAGTAGTAAAATTCACATACATTTTTTCAATAAAAATGTAGAGACGCAATGCTTTGCGTCTTGCCTGGCAAAACCACAAACGTTTAGCAAAACATCAGAAATTTCAGATGTTGGTTTTTTACCATAAAACATAGCCTATGAATTTACTTGCTGTCAAACAAAGATTTGGAGTTATCAGCCGATCCAAGAAATTAGATCAGTCGCTAGATACGGCAATACGAGTATCGGGGACGGATTTGGCAGTGTTGATTACAGGAGAAAGTGGCGTAGGAAAGGAAGTTTTTTCTAAAATTATTCATTCTCTAAGTGCTAGAAAGCACAATAATTTTATCGCTGTCAATACAGGAGCGATTCCAGCGGGAACGATTAATTCAGAATTATTCGGACACGAAAAAGGAGCATTTACAGGAGCGACTTCTGATAGGAAAGGATATTTTGAAACCGTGAATGGCGGTACGATTTTCTTAGATGAAATTGGCGAAATGCCTTTGGATACGCAAGCTTATTTATTGAGGGTATTGGAAACTGGAGAGTTTCTCAGAGTAGGTTCTTCCAAGCCACAAAAAACAGATGTAAGAGTTGTCGCTGCTACGAATGTAGATTTACAAAAAAAGATAAGTCAAGGAAGATTCAGAGAGGATTTATTTTATCGGTTGAATACGGTACCTATCCAAGTTCCTGCATTAAGAGAAAGACCAGAGGATATTTATATGCTTTTCAGAAAATTCGCGGTAGATTTTTCTGAAAAATATCGTTCTAAAACCATTCACTTAGATGATTCTGCTAGGCAAGTATTAGAAAATTATACTTGGCCAGGGAATGTTCGTGAATTGAAAAATGTGGCAGAACAGATTTCTGTACTCGCTGAAGATAATTTATTGGATGCAGAGAAAATTGTTAGGATAGTCCCTACCCTTTTGAATCGAAATCTGCCTATGCTACATTCCAATTATAAAGATAAAAACAGTAGTAATGGTGGCAATTTTCAAGAAAGAGAAATTCTCTTCAAGTTACTCTTTGATATGAAGAATGATTTGAATGACTTGAAAGGGCTGATATTCGAGCTCATCAAAAACAACGATCTCAATGTCAATGATATTCCGGGAATGCGTTCATTATTAGCTGCTCCTTCTAAAGTAGCGGAGAATAATACGCCCAACTACCATTATGAAAATGAACCCACTAGCAATAATTTCGAATATAAACGCCCAGAATTCTCCTCCTCTAATCGTGATCGTGATGCACGCCCTATCATCATTCATTCTGATCATAAATCTGGAAAATTCACAGAAACAGAAGACTTGGATGAGGAATTGAGCTTGGTAGAAATGGAAAAAAGATTCATCAAAAAAGCATTAATTAAGCATAAAGGTAAACGAAAAGATGCTGCTGCGGAGTTAGATATATCAGAAAGGACTTTGTATCGAAAGATAAAGGAGTACGAATTGGGGGATAAGTTTTGATATTAATAATTGATCGTACGTAGTCATGAACTAACTATAGTTTATAACTCACTCATTTTGAGAAACTGAAACTAGCGAAGAATAGTAGATTTGTTTTATGGCTAGTGCTAAAATAGGCACCAAGACCTTTGGGGTTTCCTTATTATTGGAAAGCTAAATAACTAATTCTTAGTACGCTGCCCAAACTCAAACCCCAAAGGTCTCCTACTGTTTGATAAATGAGATGCGTATTTGTTACACCACTGTAGATAAAATCTATGCCTAACATAGGAATACTGAAACTGAATTCATGTAAAAACAGAAGATGAAACAGGATTACAAATCGAATTCCTTTAAAAAATTACTAGTGGACTAACTCATAAGTAAAGGTATGTTAAGATGCCGTAATTATTAGTTTCTGTTAGACACAAAAAACGGAGTTACGCCCTAGCGTAATGAGTATTTTTGGAACGACACAGGAGCTGATAAGTATAAATCTTGGGCATATCGGAATTTATGAGTTAGTCCACTAGACAGATTACAAGAAGATTCTTGGCAGTTGGAATTATTGATTTCTGCTTTTGCTATTTCTGGGCTATTCTATATTTTTGAACCTATAGCTCATAAAATGCTTGTAGCTCAATTTGACAATAATCATTTTCTTATTTTTATTCTCGTTATTACATATTTCTCTTTGCAGATATTAATTTTTAACCTCATGCTACATCTGTTGTTAAGAAGTTTATGGATTGGAAGTTTAGGATTGCGCTATGTATTTGGAAAAATTGACTTTGAACAACTCAATTATGGTGAACAGTTCACTAAATACTTAAAGCGAAAAGTAGGTTCTTTTGATGCTTATATTAGCAAACTGGAAAATATTTGTAGCATTATTTTCGCAATTAGGGATGAGAAATAAATAAACGATACAACTTATAACGCAGGATTTTTGCTTGCTAATAAGGCGAAAAACGTAGACATGGCCGTAGCTACGGAACTATTTTTTGTGTTTTTTAGAAGGAAAAAGAATAAGCATAATGGCTCAGGTTATTGAATACGTTTCACTTATCAAAAATCTAATTTTATAATGCCAGATTCAACCCAAGCATCAAATGGCATTATGGCTAATGGAAGTAATTATGAGAATGAAATAGAAACGAATAAGAATATATTCATAGGTGAATTTGCGATTCAATCTAAAGTGATCACTGAACCCTATTTAAAACTAATTTTGCCATTGAATTATAAAATGGAAGACTCTTTATTTGAATTCAATCCTAAATTAAAACCCATAAAAGATAAACGTGGTTTATCTTTTATGCCTGAGATTAAAATTAGAAATAATAAAGTTAATTACGAGGATCTTAGTTATAAATACTTGAGTACTTTTGAAAAAAAATACCAGTTTAAAATAGATACTATATCTTATAAAACCCAATTTATAATTACTAATGTCAATAATAAATTAGGCTTTGAATCCTATCTTGGAATACAAGATTTATCAGAAGGAAAACATATCATAGAATTACTAACTCCAAAACATAATGCGACGGATTCACTTGTTAGTATTAGAAAAATACCCTTTTGGTATTATAAGAATTAGAGTATGGTTTATCGACCATTTGCCTTTTATGCAACTTGAATCACACTAATATGAAAACCACACTAAAATTAACCTTACTCGTTTGTGCCTATTGGATTTTTACAGCAGCTACTTGCTCTGTAAAAATGGTCAATACGAGTATTCCGCCTACGATTAGCACTTACTATGTCAAGCCATTTAGCAATACTGCTCTCAATGCACCACCGGATATAGGCAATACTTTTTCTGAGCAACTCAAGGATCAGATACGACAACAATCTCGTCTGACTTATACAGACGTGAATCCTAATATAGAATTTGAAGGAAATGTACAGGGCTATAATATTACTCAAGTCGCTCCTACTTTAAATGAAACTACCCAGCTCAGTCGACTCAGAATAACGATAAAAGTCGATTATTTTGATAATCAAGATGAAGAAGAGAATTGGTCGCAGAGTTTCTTTTTTGAACAGGATTATCCCGCAGATCAAAACATAGCAGACATTCAAAATCAACTGATAGACGATATTTTCGAACAACTCACTACGGATGTTTTCAATAAGGCATTTGGGAAGTGGTAGTGTAAGTTTTACAGCTTATCTGCACCATCAGGTTATGTTTTGGGCTATCCTTATCTCATAACTTGATAAAGTTCTCAATCTTTCGTATGTTGGGGGTTGGTTTTTAATAAACATTAGTAAGCTATAAAGCATTCTAAATACTCAAACATCAGTAACTTAAAATGAGTCCGGACATATTTCCAAAATATCTGGAAGATCCAGCCCTTCTATATCGTGTTTCCTACGAGGAGCTAAAAACGCTCGTGGTACAATATCCTTATTGCCAAAATCTACGATATTTATTGCTCGTAAAAAGCAAAATGGAAGGTAATGTGGATCAGGAGAGGAATATGAAAATGACTTCTGCTTACTCTCTCGATCGCACACAGTTATATTTATTGCTCAAAAAAGAGGTCGTAGAAAATCATAAAGAACTCGAATTCCTCGATATTAATCATGCTGTATCTGATGAAGAACATCCAGAATTAGAACTACCTGTTTTGGATTTTTCTAATGGTTTGGAAGCAAAAGAGAAGAAAACGAAAGCTGTAGAATTCGATCTCACATCATATACTGATTCCACCATAGATGATGAGGAAGACGAATTGGAATTCCTAGAAGAAGATGATATCCTCATTCAACAGGGATATGGTGCAGATGATGATGAAAATACAGACGTAATCATTCAAAATGAGGATGACGAGGAGGAGGAATCAGATAGATTAGAACTTTCTACCACAGATATTATTGATGAAGCGATTGCACCAGGAATTATTGCTCCTCTAATCATTGACACAGAAGAAGAAGAAGAAGAAGAAGAAGAAGAAGAAACTATTGAAGCAGATGTGGCGATTGAAACAGAAAAGTTAGCCACTATTCCTAGTTATTCATTGCCCTTGATTCCACCTAGTATTGATTTATCATTTGCAATAATCGAGGAAGTTATAGAAGTGAAAAGCGAGGCAATTCCTATATCGCTGCCTTTGATTCCACCTACTGTGGATTTAAGTATTTTTTCTGTTCCTGTTATTGCGAAAGTAGAAAAAGTTGCTGTAGCAGCTCCTGTTTTAAATTTACCTCTTATTCCTCCTTTAATTAATTTCACCGCTTTTAAAATAACTATTCCTCAAGAGATTAAAAAAATTATCTTCACTGAAGAAATCAATATTGATTTTGAAGCGGAAGAAGAAGAAGAAGGAGAACAAAATTTTGCAGAAGAAATCGATCTCAGTATCCAAGCAGCTCTAAAAAGATTAGCAGAGGAACAGGAGAAAGAATTAGAACAAGAAGAAGCAGAAATGTTTGCTAATATCAAAGAAGAAATATTAGAAGAGGAGTTCGAGGAAGAGGAAATTCCTACTATCGCTCCCAAAGAAGAGCTTCGTCCGATGCCTAAGGCATCTTTTAGCAGTTGGCTAGGAAGGATGTCTTCGCCAAAACCTGCTGCAACAAATGACGAAGAGGAAGAAGTGGATTTATTGAGTGTTAAAGCTAAAAAGAAGAAAAAAGGGAAGAAGAAAAAAAAGAAGAGTACAATAATAGATAACGAAGGAGGTAGATTAATCAAGGCTATCAAAGCAAGACAAAAAGTACAACGAAAGGCAAAATCCAAGAATTTGCTGGTGAGGAAAAAGAAGGTCATGCAGTTTGCAGAGAAGAGTTTAAAGGAAAATGAAGAGATAATTTCGGAAACATTAGCCAAAATATTGGTCATTCAAGGTAAAAAAGGCAAGGCAGAGTTCATGTATCGCAAATTAATCTTGAAATTTCCAGAAAAAAGCAGTTTCTTTGCAGCCGAGATTGAAAAGATCCAAAAATTGAAATAAGAATAATTATGATTACAATTGTAACTGTCGCTATAATATTAGTTTGCCTACTTTTAATGGGTGCTGTATTAATTCAGAATCCTAAAGGTGGAGGATTGGATTCCACTTTCGGTGGTGGAGGTGCTAACCAAATGTTTGGTGCTGCCAAATCAGGAGATTTTATTGAAAAATTTACATGGTACTGTGCTTTCACATTGTTGATCCTTTGTGTATTGGCTAGTTATGTAGCGTAATCTACATTAGTAGATAATAAAGAATTTAAACAGCAATAACTTTGAACCCGTTATGCCTTTGGCGTGATGGGTTCTTTGTGTTGGGAAATTTTAGAATAAGTGAGCAATCAATTAATAACCTACGCATCTAGCAGATTCTTATTCCTTCTCTCTTCGTTAAAAAATAATACCCTCATTATTTTGCATACTTTATTAAATGCCTAATCCCTAAACAAAATCAGTTTCCTTATTTTTACAAAACATCAGAGATCTTGAAGATTTACGCTGTTGGGATTAGGAGGCACACAAAGCATTGCATCTTTACAGGCATAATGTCAGTCCACTACTCCATCATCACCATCTATGACACTCAAAGTCTGCCATTATTTCTCTTTTTTGGCATTGGCAAAATCATTGATAGTATAATAGATAAGGGAGAGCTATCATTTAATACTCTCTTGTATTAATTATTTAATAATTGAGAAAAAACGAATTACATCATGAAAATGAAACCGATTAGCGACCGTGTAGTGGTCAAACCGGCTCCAGCAGAAGAAAAGACTGCAGGAGGAATCATCATTCCTGATACAGCTAAGGAAAAGCCGCAAAGAGGTGAAGTGATAGCTGTAGGTCCTGGAAAGGACGGCAACAAAATGACTGTAAGTAAAGGAGATACTGTTCTTTATGGAAAGTACGCCGGACAAGAACTTTCCTATGAAGGTAAGGACTACCTTATCATGCGTGAAGATGACATCTTGGTTATTCTTGGATAATTAAGATCGTTAATCTTTTTCAATTTTTATTTTAGACATTCATTAGTATTTAAATCATAGGCAGCATTGCTCTATTTTTTAAAATACTAACTATTAAAAAAAATACATCAAAATGGCTAAAGAAATTAGCTTTAATACAGATGCCCGTGGGAAACTAAAAGCGGGTATTGATGCACTAGCGAACGCTGTAAAAGTAACACTAGGGCCTAAGGGAAGGAATGTTATTATCCAAAAAAGTTTTGGTGCTCCACAAATCACTAAGGATGGTGTGACAGTGGCAAAGGAAGTAGAACTAGAGGATCCAGTGATGAACATGGGTGCACAGATGGTAAAGGAAGTGGCGTCTAAAACTGCTGATTTAGCAGGTGACGGAACAACTACTGCTACTGTTCTAGCTCAAGCGATGGTAACTGAAGGTATGAAGAACGTAGCTGCAGGTGCTAATCCAATGGATTTGAAAAGAGGAATAGATAAGGCTGTAAAAGCTTCAACTGCTGAATTGAAAAAAATGTCTGAGGTAATCGGAGATGATTTCGATAAGATTCGTCAAGTAGCTTCTATTTCTGCTAATAATGATAATGAAATCGGAGCACTTATTGCTGATGCGATGAAGCGTGTAACTAAAGATGGTGTTATCACAGTAGAAGAAGCGAAAGGAACAGATACTTACGTTGATGAGGTGATCGGAATGCAGTTTGATAGAGGATATTTATCTCCTTACTTCGTGACTAACGCGGAGAACATGACTGTTGAATATGAAAACCCATTGATTCTTATCCATGATAAGAAAGTCAGTAACATGCAGGACATCGTTCCTGTATTGGAAAAGGCAGTTCAAGCTGGTCGTCCATTATTGATCATCGCTGAGGATGTAGATTCTCAAGCATTAGGTGTATTGGTAGTGAACAGACTTCGTGCACAATTGAAGATAGTAGCTGTTAAGGCTCCTGGATTCGGTGACAGGCGTAAGGCTATGTTAGCAGATATCGCTATCCTTTCAGGAGGTGTAGTTATTTCTGAAGAGCAAGGTTACAAGTTGGAAAATACAACTTTGGAAATGCTAGGTTCTTGCGAGAAAATAGTTATTGACAAAGATAATACCACTATCGTAAACGGTGGAGGTGAGCAAGAAAATATCGATGCTCGTATCAACCAAATCAAAGGACAAATCGAAACAACTACTTCTGACTATGACAAGGAGAAGTTGCAAGAGCGTCTAGCTAAATTGGCTGGTGGTGTAGCTGTACTTTATGTAGGAGCTCCTACTGAAGTAGAAATGAAAGAAAAGAAGGATCGTGTAGATGATGCACTTCATGCTACTCGTGCTGCTATCGAAGAAGGTATTGTACCTGGTGGTGGTGTTGCGTTGATTCGTACATTGAATGCTATCGACAAAGTAGAAGGTGCTAATGCAGATGAAAACACTGGTATCGCACTAGTGAAGAAAGCATTGGAATCTCCTATGCGTACCATTGCTGAAAATGCAGGGGTAGAAGGTTCTGTAGTATTGATGAACGTATTGGCTAAGAAATCTAAATCTTACGGTTACAATGCACGTACAGATGTATATGAAGATTTGAAGAAAGCAGGAGTTATCGATCCAACTAAAGTTACTCGTGTAGCGCTAGAAAATGCAGCATCTATCGCTGCTATGGTATTGACGACTGAATGTGTCATCAATGATAAGCTAGAAGAAAATGCTGGCGGCGGAATGCCTCCTATGGGCGGCGGAATGCCAGGAATGATGTAAGAACATTTTTGTTCTTACATCATATATGTTTGTAGATATTATCTACAGATCCATACGCTTAGAGTAATGAAAATTATTCTAAGCGTATTTTTTTTACGAAACAGATATTCGTAGTTTTCAACTACGAATATCTTGTTTCTGTGGTTTGTTTTATTTTGTTTGCATATTCATTCATCATCATAAAATATAATGCTAGGTTATAAAATAACTAATCAAAATGCAACTCACTTTCTTACATTTACGGTGGTAGGATGGGTAGATATTTTTACAAGGGATTCATATCGACAAATTATAATAGACAGTTTAGAATACTGTATTAAAGAAAAAGGATTAGTGCTTAATCCTTAGTGAAACGTATTTAATAAATTGAGCAGAAAGGGGTAGTAATTTTTTCTTCTAAAATATTCAGAAAATCGTTGCATAGCCGTAGCTACGGAACTATTTTTTGTGTTTTTTAGAAGAGAAAAGAACAGGCATAACTGCTCAGGTTATTGAATCCGTTTCACTTATGTTATTATGACTAAGGGATGTTGAATAAATAACTGTCCGTTTTGACTTCATCTTTTTGCACTATGCTGCGTTGGCAAAAACCTTATTACGCTAAGGCGTAACGCGACTTTTACCGCCTTGCCTAGTACAAAAATATCTTATCAATTCCAGACACTTATTTATTCGCCATCCCTAATCATATTCACATATTATTGCTAGAACTGAACATCCTACTGAATTACCTTCCACTATTAGAGATTTTAAAAGATGGTTCTTTGACAAATGTCGTGGAAAGTTGCAGGTGATCAAACACACTACAACGGCAATTGCCTGATTTTCAAGCTCCGCCATGTGAGGTGTTTGTTCACCTCACCTCTTTTTTTACGACATTTGTCAAAGAACCTACAAGATTTACATCTAAAAAATATTAGTAGAATTAAACACCAATTATAAAGAAAGTAGAAGAGAATGGATTAGGGATGAGAAATAAATAAACGATACAACTTATAACGCAGGATTTTTGCTTCCTAATAAGGCGAAAAACGCAGACATAGCAGTAGCTATGGCGAGTATTTTCAACGAAGTTAGTAAACAAAAAGGCAAGTTAGAATGTAGCGTTTATTTGTTTCTCGTCCCTTAGTACACTGTAAAGTAAGTTGTTTAATATTTTGATGAGATTATTTTGGAATATGGCGAGGCATTTTTTGACAGCGTAGCCTTAGCTACGGTGGAGAAAAATAACGATGTCCAAATTTCAAA
>JBNMOV010000061.1:0-16051 GCA_051275765.1 Maribacter sp.
GTATTAGTGAAACGAATTCAATAACCTGAGCCATTATGCTTGTTCTTTAGAGGAAAAAATCACTACCCATTCTGGCTCAATTTATTAAATACGTTTCACTTAGCGAACCTTATTCAAGTCATGACTTGAATAACCTAACTTCAGAGAACTAAAAACAAATTCGATATGAAAAAGTGGATTTTTATAATAGCAATAGCGTTTTCTTCTATGAATGCTATTGGACAGATAGGAGGAAATAATGTGTATGAGTTTCTTAACCTTTCGCAATCACCTAGAGTGACGGGATTAGGAGGGAATCAGATTACAGTAAAAGACAGTGATGTTTCGCTCGCTTATACTAATCCTGCTTCATTAAATATATTGATGGATGATCAATTGAATTTTAGTTCTGAATTTTATTTTGCAGGTACTGGAATCATTCATGGATATACTGGATACGGTTTTCATATAGATAAATGGGATCTGACTTTCCATACAGGAATGCAGTATATTACTTATGGAACATTTGACGCTAGAGATGTTTTTGCAAATGATTTAGGGACATTCAAATCTTCTGAGTATGCACTGGTAGGTGGAGTAGGAAAACAGCTCAGTGAGAAACTTTCTGCTGGAGCAAATGTAAAAATGATTATATCTCAACTGGAGAGTTATAGTTCCTTTGGAATGGCGATGGACTTAGCAGGAATGTATGCAGATACTGCTAAGAATTTTACAGCATCTTTAGTTTTTAAAAATATTGGTACTCAATTCAGTACTTATGCTGGACAGAGAGAACCTATTCCATTTGAGATACAAGTAGGTTTTTCTAAAAAATTGAGGTATTTGCCATTTAGAGTTTCTGTGATTGCTACTAATTTGCAGCAATGGAACATTCTTTATGATGATCCCAATACTGTGGATGAAACTTTACTTTTTGGAGAAACGCCTAAGGGAACATCTAATGCACAGCTTTTTGTAGATAATTTTTTCAGGCATTTTGTTTTTAATGGCGAGTTTCTATTTGGGAAGAAGGAAAATTTTCAACTTCGTGTAGGTTATAGCCACTTAAGAAGATCTGAATTAAATTTGGAAGGATTAAGAAGTCTTGCAGGAATGTCAGCAGGAATGGGCTTTAAAATCAAACAATTTCGCTTCGATTATGGTATGGCTTTTTATCATGTTGGAGCGACAGCACACCATATTGGTTTATCTACTAATTTTAATCAGTTTAGAAAATAAGCACTTTATCGAATGATACTATGAAACAATAGGTTTTCTATCTTTTTACTTTTTTTGCCATACTCATGCAACTATTTGTCAAAGTTTTACGTCTAGGAAATGAGGAATGTGAACACACTATAATATCTAGCGATATTTACTTTACAAACCACTATTAGTAACAATCGATTGGTTTTCAGTAAAATGAATCTTTGGTGAGTTGAAAACTAATTAATTTTTAGTATAATACAAAGGAGGGAGAACCATGTATGCACTAATTTTCACGAATACAATTTTAGGAGTTTATCTATCGTATATCGTAGCCGAAAAGCGAAAAAGATCATTGAGAAATATCGCTTTTTGGTTGGTGCTATTATTACTTCTAGCATCCATTTTTGTAACCTGTATATCTGTTATACCATCTACTAGTATAGAAACTGTGAAGGGAATTATGCTACCTTAGTGTAGCTTCCTTGGCGTTATTTTTAGTAACTGTGGTCTGTGTTACTTTTCCGTTTTCAATAATAACTTTAACTACGGGATTCAAAGTTATTTCCCCTAATTCAGCCATAGTCATATCTTCTTTTTGATACTCTATTTCATCAGGAAAATCTTCGTCCTTATATTTATACAGCCTCCATTTTCCTTCACTATATTCGAGTGAAGTTAGATTTTCCAACCAATCGCCAGAATTCAGATAAACTGTACTGCCATTTTCGTTGGTATGTTTTTTTATGGTAGGTCTATGTACGTGACCACATATTACAAAATCATAACCTTTTTCTATTCCTAAATCTATCCCTTTCTGCTCGAAGTCATTCATTTTTTTTACAGCACTCTTCACATAATCCTTCATCTTTTTAGAAATAAAAACAGGTTTTAGTCCTATTTTTCTAAGGAGTTTGTTTAGTTGTCTATTGAAAAAAATAGACCAATCATAAAACCTACCCCCAATCTGTGCGACTGTTTTGGCTATACCTCCTACAGAGTGATCAAAAGCATCGCCATGAAAAATCCAAGCCGTCTTTCCGTCCACTTCCAATACCAAACTATCCACCAAGTGAATATTAGCAAAAGAAAAATCTGTATATCTTCTCAATAAATCATCATGATTACCAGTAGTATGATAAGTAGGAACGCCAGATGTGGCGAAGTACATGATTTCTTGAAGAACAGCTGTATGTTCTTCTGGAAAATAATACTTATTAAATTGCCAAATATCAATAACATCTCCGTTTAGGATAATCAATTTAGGTTGGACACTGCGTAGGTATTTTAGCAGTTCTAATGCACTAGAGCCGAATGTACCCAAGTGGGTATCAGAAATAACCAAAATATCTATTTCCCTTCTTTCCATTGAGTCTAATAGGAGCGTATTAGTTAGATAATTAGATGCTGAGATATTAAGATAATGAGATAAAAATAATTATCAAATAGAACTCAGCATTCTATTATCAATTATATTTTTCCTCAAATTTAAGGAAGAATACAATAATGGCTTTAAGATACAACAAATATCCCTTCAGATGCCATTTGTATCTGAAGGGATATTAAGTAATTAACAGTAAATTAATTTGCTAGTTTAGCTTCTACTTTTAATCCCTTTAGGAATTTATCCAAAATTTTGTTAAAATCTTCTGGCTTTTCCATCATTGCTGCATGTCCACATTCATCTATCCAGTGAAGTTCTGAATGTTCTATTAGCTCATGAAATCTTTCACCTACGATAGGAGGTGTCACCGTATCTTGCTTACCCCAAATCAATAAGGTAGGAACAGTAATCTGATGTAACTTATCTCCTAGATTATGCCTAACAGCAGATTTTGCTGTCTTCACCACTCTAATCGCCTTGTTCCTATCACTGATGGTATCGAAGACTTCATCCACTAATTCCTTCGTAGCAATCTCTGGGTTATGAAAAACATCTTCTGTCTTCTTTTTGATATAATCGTAACTTCCTCTCTGTGGAAATCCTGTACCAAAGGCACTTTCGAACAAACCTGAGCTACCAGTTAGGGTAATCGTATTGATTTTATCCATATTATCCAAAGCATATAGCAATGCTACGTGCCCTCCTAATGAATTGCCTAATACATTGACTTTTTCATATCCTTTGTATTCCACAAAATCCTTCACATGCTCTACCAAAGCAGAAACGGATACTTGCTTAATAGGCAAATCGAACATCGGTAACAAAGGAACGACTACCGTATAATCTTTTTCGAAATATTCTAGAATACCTTGAAAATTACTCAAAGCTCCAAACAAACCATGTAGCAACATAATGACTTCCTTATTTTCGGAACCCACTTCTACATACTTGTATTTTTCTTCTTCTGTCAAATTATTATTCATAGAAATACCTATAATTTTGATGTAAATGTACGACTTTTAATATTTGTGATGGTATATTAATATTTCTTTGGAGTTTTACCATTGCAAATAGTACTACAAAACGAGTTATAAAACAAAAAAAATAATGGATTTATATATAAAAGTCAAAGCAGCAGCTGATTTTTTGCAGAAACAACTAAATATAATTCCTGAATATGCAATAATTGCAGGTACAGGATTGAGTGGTTTGGCGGATGATGTGGTAGAAAGTGCTGAAATTCTTTATAATATGATCCCTTATTTTCCTCAATCCACGGTAGAAGGACATGAGAGCAAGATGATTTTTGGTCAAATAAAAGGAAGGAATGTTGTTGTATTAAAAGGACGATTTCATTATTATGAAGGATATTCTATGGATGAAGTTACTTTCTATGTGAGAGTGCTTTCTATGCTAGGTGTGAAAAAAATGATCATTTCTAATGCCACAGGATCATTAAATGAAAATATAGATGCAGGCGATATCGTGCTTATTCATGATCATATTAATTTACAACCTGTCAATCCACTGAGAGGTTTGAATGATCCTCGTCTTGGTAATAGATTCCCTACGATGGATAGGGTTTATGATAAGAAATTGTTATCGAAAGCTGCATCTATTGCGAAGTCTAAAAATTATAGTTATCACAAAGGAGTTTATGTAGGATTGCAAGGGCCTAGTTTAGAAACTGCTGCGGAATATAAATATATGAGCAGAATAGGTGGCGATGTAGTAGGAATGTCCACGACACCAGAAATAATCGTTGCTGCTCAATGCGAATTATCTGTACTTTGTATATCCGTTTGTACTAATAATCCTTTTAAGGGAAGTATTGCTACTACGATAGAGGAAGTGATCGAAGTAGCTCATCATACTGGCGAGAAAGTGAGAGATATTATTTGTACGCTATTAGAAAATGAATGATACAAAAAATCCCCTCGTTCTGTAAGCGAGGGGATTCAATAATAATCTTATCTAAAAATCTAACGATCTATTTTAAACCAATCCTTGTGCCATCATTGCATCAGCTACTTTTACGAAGCCACCAATATTTGCACCTTTTACATAATCTACATATCCTTTTCCATCACTTCCATATTGGACACAAGAAGCATGGATTTCTTTCATGATATTATTCAGTTTCTCGTTCACTTCTTCACGAGTCCATTGATAACGCAAGGAGTTTTGGCTCATTTCCAATCCAGATGTCGCTACACCTCCAGCATTAGAAGCCTTTCCTGGAGCATACAAAATTTTTGCATTGGTAAATGCGTGAATAGCTTCTGGAGTCGAAGGCATATTAGCACCTTCTGCCACTCCTATGCAGCCATTCTTTATCAATAGCTTGGCTTCTTCTTCATTCAACTCATTCTGAGTAGCTGAAGGAAATGCCAAGTCGCATTTCACGGACCAAGGTCTTTTACTTTCATGGTATTCGCAGCCAAATTCATCTGCATATTCCTTGATACGTCCTCTTCTGTTATTTTTTAAGTCCATAATCCAAGCCAATTTCTTAGCATCGATTCCGTCCTTATCATAGATGTATCCTTTAGAGTCAGACATCGTGACTACATTTCCACCTTTTTCGATAAGGAGCTGAGCAGTATATTGAGCTACGTTTCCAGAACCAGAAATGGCACAAACCTTTCCTTTGAAATTCTGCTTTTTGGTTTTCAACATTTCTTCCATGAAATATACACAACCATAGCCTGTAGCTTCTGGACGAATCAAACTTCCTCCAAAGGAATAACCTTTTCCAGTCAATACGCCAGTAAACTCATTCCTTAGTCTTTTATATTGACCAAACATATAGCCAACTTCACGTCCACCTACTCCAATATCTCCAGCAGGAACATCTAAGTTAGCACCAATGTGCCTATACAATTCTGACATGAAACTCTGGCAAAAACGCATTACTTCATTATCCGATTTTCCTTTAGGATCGAAATCAGCACCTCCTTTTCCGCCGCCCATAGGAAGAGTAGTCAAGGAGTTTTTGAATACTTGTTCGAAAGCTAGAAATTTAAGGATACCTAAATTCACAGATGGATGAAACCTCAATCCACCTTTGTATGGACCAATAGCTGAATTCATCTGAACCCTGAATCCTCTGTTTACTTGGAAATTACCTCGATCATCTATCCAAGGCACACGAAATATGATGACCCTTTCTGGTTCCACCATCCTTTCTAAAATCTTGGCTTCAATGTACTTAGGGTTTTCATGGATGTAATCCCATACGGATTCCACGACTTCTACTACTGCTTGTAAAAACTCAGGCTGTCCAATATCACGTTTTTTTACGTAACGCATAAACGACTGCTCAGATGCCATATATCTTGGTTTCTTGATTGGCATAATTTATAATATTTAGTTAGGATAAAATATGTTGAAAAAGGTTTTTCAACATCATAATTTGGCAACGCAAAGGTAAAAGGATATACAGTATATTTATATTGACGATAAAGTTTAACACATTAATAAACGCGAGAAGACATCGTATGCTAAATTAAGCTTATTAAATTATCTTTGAGTCATGATAAGAAGAATAGTCAAATTGACCTTTAAGGAAGCACATATTGAGGATTTTAAATCAATATTTGAACAGAGTAAAAATAAGATTGTCAAAAGCAAGGGTTGTCATGCTGTAGATTTATTGCAACATGCTAATCAGCCTCATATTTTTTTCACATTTAGTCTTTGGGAAAGTGAGGATGATTTGAATAATTATAGGCATTCAGAATTATTCCAGCAGACGTGGAAGAAAAGTAAGGCATTGTTTGATGATAAGCCAGAGGCTTGGTCAACGGAATTATTGAGTGGTGCTAGGAAGGGGGAGTGATTATCTCCAATTGTCTAGTGTTTGTGCTAAAGGATATTCTCTTTGAATACTCTTCCTTATATCTTGATCTAATGCGGAAAAAGTTTTTTGGTAGTTTTTCTGTGCAAACTCCTCACGTAAATCCTTATTGATTTTATATATCGTATTCCTAACAAATAGGTAGGTTTCCATTTTAGATAATGGTGTAGGTTGAAAAGCAAATAACACTTTTTGAGGATCGTCGATATACTTGCTTTTCAATATTTCATACAAATCATCATTATCTACGGAATTTTCGTTTACTGCAATATTCCCTTCATTATTCCATGAAATATAAATAATCTTTCCCATCCCCAAATCTTCCAGTTCTTTTAATGTTGGAGGTAAAGGTAGCTGAGGTGGAAGCAGAATACCTTGAGCCACAAAAATACTATCTATATTATAATTTGAACGAAGAAAACTAGCAGGAAAGTAATTATGTACATTATAATTTGAAGGATGATATTCTTTTGAACGCTTATCTATAATATGAAATTTATTCTTGCTTCTATGAAAAAGAAGTAATGTTTCTTGTACTTTCATATAATCCTTAAAAAGTACATTTTTATCCATAAAAGAATGGAAGCCTCGCCTATCATACTGATGGATACTAGTACGAGATACCATATATGCTAGTTCATGAACCAAATTCTTCTCTAAAGAATCAAATGATAATTGTTTGTTCCCAATAAATACAACTAGTTCATTTTCTTTAGAAAATCCCATACAAAGCCTTATGTCGCCAATACCTTTACCTCCCCAATTAGAATCTCTAGTTTCACCCTCAAAAAAGTCAATAGAAAATCCTTTTTTATCTAGTTCATATTCCAAAGTAGATTTAAAAGGTATTTTTACATATTTTTTGAAATAAACTGGCTCTCCATCGTTATCATAAATTCCATAAAATAAAGTATCTCCATCATATTGATAAGGTGTTTTTTTCACATTTCCATTTTCGTATCTAAATACAAGATCTTTATCAAAAATTTCATACTTACTATATCCCCAACCACCTAGTGAATCTCCCTTAAAATATAATTCTTCCCCACCCATCTCATCATACCAAAGTCCATCTAATTTCTCATATGTGAGTTTAGGTTGACAACCAATGAATAAAAATAAAATAGGAATGAATAAAACAAGCTGTTTCATAAGTCAAAAATTTATCCCTAAGATAAAAAACATTCTTTATAAATAAATTTTTAGGCTAGTCTAAAAATTTATTTACCTTTGTGTTATGATTTCACAGGCAGAAGAAAATTACTTGAAGGCAATCTTCAAACTTTCTGAAAAAACAGAAGGTTCTATTAGTACCAATTCCATCGCGATGGAAATGAAAACGGCTGCTGCTTCTGTTACAGATATGGTCAAGCGATTGGCTAAAAATGATTTTATCAAATACGAACCTTATAGAGGCGTAAGGCTATCAACTAAAGGAGATAAGATCGCTAAAAATCTCGTTCGAAAACATCGCATTTGGGAAGTTTTTTTGTTTGATAAATTGAATTTTACTTGGGATGAAGTGCATGATCTCGCAGAACACTTGGAACATATTCAGTCTGATGAACTTATTAATCGTTTAGAGCATTTATTAGACTATCCTAAGTTTGATCCACATGGAGATCCTATTCCAGATAAGGATGGAAATTTTGCAGAAAGAGAGCAAAAGCCCTTGTCTGAATTACTTGTTGGAGAATCTGGAATCATCGTTGGTGTAAGAGAGCATTCTAAGCCATTTTTGAAATATTTGGTGCAATTTGGATTGATACTAGGTGTAGAAATTAGCTTATTAGAAATTTATGATTTTGATAGTTCTATTAAAATTATGATCAACAAAAACCAAGAACATACGATCACCCAAAAGGTAGGTAGTAATTTATTCGTAAAAGAAAATTGAGTAATTCAGCAATGAGAAATTTATTTTTAATTGTATTCTGTTGTAGCGTATTTGCTTTACAAGCACAAGACAAACCTGCAGTTTTAGCTACTGCTTCCATGATTTCTGATATGGCTAGCAATATTTTTGGAGACAAGGCAGATGTCCAGATGATTGTACCATTAGGTGGCGATCCGCATTTATTCGAACCCACTCCTAATGCAGCAAAAAAGGTCAATGAAGCAGATTTGATTCTGATGAATGGTTTGACATTTGAGGGTTGGTTGACAGAACTAGTGGAGAATTCTGGAACGAAGGCAGAAACAGTTCGAGTAACAGAAGGATTGAAAGCTATCACAAGTGAAGTTTATACGAATGCAACGGATCCTCATGCTTGGATGGATGTTTCTAATGCCATTATTTATTCAGAAAACATCCTAAAAGCCGCTAAGAAATTAATACCTAATGAAGCAGCTTATTTTGATGATAATTTCAATAAATATAAAGCAGAGTTAGAAGCAGTAGATAAATATATCATTGAAAAAATCAATTCTATTCCTGAAAAGCAAAGAGTGTTGATTACTTCGCATGATGCTTTCCAATATTATGGTAAGAAATACGGCATTCAGCTAAAATCTTCCATGGGAACTTCTACAGATGCAGATGTTCAGACTTCTGACATGATTGCTTTACAAAAAGTGATTACAGAAACTGGCGTACCTGCTATTTTTGTAGAAAGTACGATTAATCCTAAGCTAATAGAACAACTGGCAAAAGATAATGGAATCGTTATTGGTGGTGAGTTATTTGCGGATTCTTTAGGAGATAAAGAATCTGGAGCAGATACTTATATTAAAATGATGAAGCGAAATACAGATGTTATCACAAAAGCATTAAACAAGAAAAATGTAAAAGTCGCAGAAAAAACAACAGGAGAAGAAGGCGTTTTTGATATGACGACTTTAGGAATTATTGGTTTGATAGTAGTTCTTCTTGTAGGATTTTTTGCACTTCGTAAAAGAAATTAGAATTTGGAAACAGCTATTAGCATAAAAAAACTGAATGTTTCCTATGATCAAAAGATCGTATTGAAGGATGTGAATATTACTATCTCAAAAGCTAAGATTACGGGTATTATAGGTCCAAACGGTGCGGGGAAATCGACTTTGTTTAAGTCTATCCTAGGCTTATTAGAACCTAATACAGGGACAATAGAAATCGAAGGAAGTAATATAGAAGCTACTAAAAAACGCACGGCGTATGTTCCTCAAAAAGATGGCGTAAATTGGGAATTTCCTGCTACGGTTTATGATGTAGTTTTGATGGGAAGGTATCCACATAAAAAGCTATTCCAAAGCATGAATAAGACTGATTATGAAAAGGCGGATCAGGCTTTGGAAAGTTTAGGGATTTCGGCTTTCAAAAATCGCCAAATAGGAGAATTATCTGGAGGGCAACAGCAACGAGTTTTTATCGCTCGTGCATTATGCCAAGAAGCCAAGATTATTTTATTGGATGAGCCTTTTGTTGGCGTAGATATAAAAACAGAGCATCAGATTATAGAAATTCTGAAGGGCTTGGTTAAAGAAGGAAATACGATTCTCATTATTCATCATGACTTAGGTAGAGTCAAGGAATATTTTGATGATATTATCTTGTTGAATAAGGAAATTGTTGCTTTTGGAGATGTAGAATCTACTTTTACGAAGGAGAATGTGAATAAGGCTTACGATGGAAGATTATCCGTTTTTGGATAAAAGAAAATCCATATTATTATAGAGGTTATAAAAAACAGCAAGGAGACCCACTCCTTGCTGTCGTCTTTTGTTTTGTCCCCAGCTAAAAAACTATGAGACAAACAAAACTAGGTGTGTATTGTTCTGCTTCAAATGTATGGTAATTGTTATAAATATCCAAAATAATAATTTAAACAAGTATTAATTATTGATTTATGTGACGCTATATGCGACACATAAAATAAAATATGGCAAAAAAAGATTATTTAAAGATGGATTTTGAAAAGCAATGTAATAATTTTAATGTGACATATTTCATGCTAGGAACTTTAACAAATTATACCTCTCTTTCTACTAATTGTAATGCGAATTCTTTTAAAATAATTAATCTATATTCTTCTACACCTAGTTTTGCCAAACATTCAAAACCTTTTTCTGTATATTTCATCTTTTCCTGTTCTACTATTTCCCTTATACCTACTTGATCAAACAAAGAAGTCACTTTAGCTATTTTTTCCTTTTCAGGCAATTCACAGGCATCAGAATAATGATGAAGTATTTGCTTCTTTGTGTCACTGTCAGCTAATTCTAAAGCACGCAAGTATAAGAATGTCTTTTTATTCTGAGCAATATCGCCACCTACTTTCTTTCCAAATTTAGCAGGATCTCCATAGGTATCCAGTATATCATCCTGAATTTGGAAAGCCGTACCTACGGCATAGCCAAACTCCCTTATTAATTCATCCTCTTCTTTTGTAGCACCACAACTAGCTGCTGCCATTGCCATTCCTTCTGCCAATAAAGCCGCTGTTTTCAGACGAATCATTCCTATATATTCCGTCAAGACTACATCATCCCTTTCCTCAAAATCCATATCTATCTGCTGACCTTCACAGACTGCCACAGCTCCTTTCAGGAAATAATTAGATACCCTACTTCTAGTCTCTGCATTTTCTATTCTTTCCAAATGCCTCAAAGCCTCAATCATCATCAAATCCCCAGAAAGAATGGCTGTATTCGTATCCCATTTTTCATGCACAGTCTCCCTTCCTCTTCTCAATGGAGCTTCATCCATTATATCATCATGCAATAAGGTGAAATTATGGAAAAGTTCCACGCAAAAACACACTGGTAAAGCAGCTTTCGCATCCTTAGTAAAAAGATTACCTGCCATCAGCATGAACATAGGCCTCATTCTTTTCCCACCACCATGAGCGATATAATGCATAGGGGCATAAAGTTTCTTAGGCTCTTGTGAAGCATAAGGCAACACATTTTTACTCCAATAATTGATAAAAAGGTCAAATAAATCTTTCTTTTTAGTTGGCATCTAGTTAAAAAATTTCAAAAGTGATGGAATGACGATGGTACAAAGTTAGTTTAACCTATTTTTGGGGCAAGAGTTTAAGAGAATTTTTATTAAAATAATTCACGTTATGCAATGGATTAAATTCTTATACTGATCGAAAACAGTATTTTTGCGTAAAAATCAGTAATTTAGAAACCTATGCTAATCATTCAAGATATTCTAGTAAGTGATGATGTTGTAGAAAAAAAATTCATTTGCAACCTCAATGCCTGTAAAGGTGCTTGTTGTGTAGAAGGAGATTCTGGAGCACCATTATTGGACGAAGAGAGAATCATATTGACACAAATCTATAAGGATGTAGAACCTTATCTTACAGAAGAAGGTAAAGCAGCCATTAGAGAGCAGGGCTTGTCTGTATATTATGAAGAAGCTGAAGAATTTGGTACACCTTTGATTGATAATGGACCATGTGCTTTCATTACATATGATAATAAAGGTATAGCACTTTGTGGCATCGAACAGGCATATTATGATGGTAAAATCGAATTCAAAAAACCGATTTCATGCCACCTATATCCTATAAGGATAGAATCAAATAAAAATACTAACTTCGAGGCAATGAATTATGATAAATGGGACATCTGTAATCCAGCCTGCAAACTAGGCGAAAAAGAACAATTGCCTGTATATAAATTTCTAAAGGAAGCTATTAGCAGAAAATATGGCGAGGATTTTTATAATGAATTGGACGCTGCTGCTGAACATATGAATAATAAGCAGGACTAGAAAAAAGCCGCTGGATATTTATACACTAGACACTAGAAAAAAATTAGTCTAGTGTTTAAATATCATTAAAGCGGTTCGGATTTAGATAAAAATAGTAATTTAGCACAAATGGGTAATTAGAGGTTTAAAAAATAAAATCTAATTATTAATTTCGACACAATTAACATTGAAGTAGTTTTTAAACTACTTCATAATATACATTTTATAATCAATATGGAAAAACCACCAGTTGACATAGAGGCACTCAACCAACAAATTTACCAAGAGAGTGCATTTGTAGATCGGATTAAGGACGAAGCAGGAAAAGTAATCATAGGACAACATCATATGATTGAACGACTGTTATTAGGACTATTGGCCAAAGGGCATGTTCTTTTAGAAGGACTACCTGGATTAGCCAAGACGCTTGCGATTAATACACTTTCCAAGTGTATCAGTGCTGATTTCAGCAGAATACAATTCACGCCAGATTTATTACCAGCAGATATTATAGGTACATTAATATACAATCCTAATAAGAGTGAATTCACAGTAAGAAAAGGGCCTATTTTCGCTAATTTTGTTTTGGCAGATGAAATTAATCGTGCTCCAGCAAAAGTTCAGAGTGCCTTGCTAGAAGCTATGCAAGAACGCCAAGTAACTATTGGTAATGATACCTTCAAACTGGATGAGCCATTTCTAGTTCTTGCTACGCAAAATCCTATCGAACAAGAAGGAACATATACTTTACCAGAAGCACAAACAGATCGTTTTATGCTAAAGGTAATCATCACTTATCCCAATAAAGAGGAAGAACGGAGAATCATTCGTCTGATCATGGGAGGAGATAAGTTACCAAAAATTAATCCTGTTGTTTCTACGGAAGAGATATTGAAAGCGAGGACTTTGGTACGTAGGATTTATATGGATGAAAAGATAGAAACCTATATCACAGATATTGTTTTCGCTACCAGATTCCCTAAGGATTATGGAATGCCAGAATTAGAGCATTTGATTAATTATGGTGGATCTCCTAGAGCAAGTATCAATCTTGCTATGGCATCTAAGGCTTATGCTTTCTTGAAAAGAAGAGGTTATGTTATACCAGAAGATGTAAGGGAAATATGTCATGATGTCCTTCGCCATAGAATTGGATTGACTTACGAGGCAGAAGCAGAAAACATTACTCAGGAAGATATCATCAATCAAATTCTGGATACGGTAGAAGTTCCTTAGAAGCTATTTTCCAATTTTATACAAAACTATGATACGACGTGCTATAAACCATCTTCCTAATTACTCTACACTTATGATCATTATCATAATGTGTATAGGAACTTTTTCTTTCATGGAAAAAGCTCATGCACAAGATGATTATTCTAATGCTAATATTTCTGATCTTTTTAAAAATCCTAAAAAGATCAAATGGGTAAAGCATTATAAAGGAAGGGTAGATGATATTAGCGATGTAGGTTTGTCCATAGCATTCGATGGAAAAAATTGCAAAGGTTTTATTACTTATTTGAGGAGTAAAGAACGCTTTAAACTAGAGGGGCATATCAAGAAAAATAGGTTATTGCTTCGAGAAACAGATAACGAAGAATCTGTAACGGGGCATTTTGAGGGAGATATTAAAAGTGATTTCTCTGCCATAAAAGCTCATTGGTTCAATAAAGAAAAAACGAGGGCTGGAGTATTGGATTTGAAGAGCGTAGAGAAAGAGGTCATATTTCCTACCTATTGTGGTGACAATAAATGGATAAGGAAATACAGCGGATTCATCAATTCAGAAAAGGCAGAATTCATACTACAGCGGAATAGTGATTACAGACTCAAGGGCGTACTTTGGCTAAAGAACAGGAATAGAACCTATTCATTAGAAGGAGCGATGCTTGATGATATGGAATTCAAAGTAGTTGCTATTGATGATACAGTAAATAAAATCGGAGCGATAGAAGGAGAAATAAATCCTAGTAGCCATAAGATAATAGGCAGTTGGATAAATGCGGAAGAAAAGAGCAAAAGGATAGATTTTCAAAAAATTGATAATATTTTGGTTGGATGTATAGAGTACCAAGATTACATGACCACTTATGATGTAACTTATCCTAAGAGTAGAAGTGAAGCATTTAACAACTATATGGATTTAACTGTAGAGAAGTGGAAAAATTCTTGCCAAAACCATGCAGCAGAATTGAAAAAAATCAATCCCGTTCCTGGACCAGAAGACAGAGGTCTTGCTAATGCAGCAGGATGGTTTGAATTAGAATATCTTTCTGATACATTGATTAGTGGATATATCACGTTCAATAAAAGCTGGGAAGATGATCATCAGGATATTTCTTTTAATTACAACTTAGTAAAAGGAAGAAGTTTTACGCTCTACGATTTATTCAAAATAGGAGTCGATTACAATGCGTTATTAAGAGAAAAAGTCTTAAAAAAATTGCAATTCACCTCTGTGTATGGTAACAAGAAGTATAAGGAATGGCTCAATAACGCTAGTTTCGACTTGTTTACTATTAGAGAAAATGGGATTCGTTATAGCACTTCGTTTCATCCTATTTATGGAAGACAATCTGCTACGATTCCTTTTAGCGAGATAAAAAAATACCTGAATCCATATAGTTCGATCGCCTACTTATATATGGATGAAGCACCCCAAGAAGAAAAAAGACGTAGGAGAATGAATAAGTAAACCTATGGAAACAAAAGAATTACTTCAGAAGGTCAGAAAGATAGAAATCAAAACCAAAGGGATGAGTAAGCATCTCTTTTCGGGAGCGTATCACAGTACCTTCAAGGGACGAGGTATGTCTTTTAGCGAAGTAAGGAATTATTTTCCAGGCGACGACGTGAGGACTATAGATTGGAATGTGACTGCTCGTACTAATGAGCCTTATATCAAGGTATTCGAGGAAGAAAGAGAACTGACAGCTGTTCTATTAGTAGATGTGAGTCGATCTTCTATGTTTGGTACGACTAGTCAGATGAAGAGTGAATTTATTACAGAAATAAGTGCTGTACTGGCTTTTTCTGCCATTCAGAATAATGATAAAGTAGGCGTAATTTTCTTCTCTGATAAGGTAGAAAAATTCATTCCTCCAAAAAAAGGAAAACAACATATCCTCAGAATCATTCGTGAGTTACTTGACTTTAGACCAGAAAGTAATGGTACTAATTTAGGCGTAGCTATTCGTTACCTGAATAATGTCATTAAGAAACGAAGCATTGCTTTTATACTATCAGACTTCCTTACAGAAGGCTATGATAATGCACTGAGAGTAGCTGCAAAAAAACACGATATTATAGGACTTCGTATTTATGATCCAAGGGACGAAACCCTTCCTAATATAGGGCTAGTAAGAATGGCTGATGCAGAAACAGGCAGAAAACTATGGATAGATACCGCCAGTAAATCTGTAAGAGATAAATACGAATCTTTCAACAAAAATTTAGTGAATAACTTCAAAACCCTCTTTTCTAAAGCAGGAAAAGATACGGTCTCTATTCGAACTGACGAATCCTACGAAAAAGCTTTGCTAGGCTTCTTTAAGGGAAGACGCTGATTATCAACACATTGATAAATATATAAAATATTTTACATGTGTTTTTTCGTTCTTTTGGCATGATTATTCCTTGTTTTTAATTACCCTTTCTTCATTTTAGGCACTTCATTTATAGTAATCATAGAATCAATACCTAAACAAAGAGGTATGGTAAAAGTCAAGAGATGAAAATATTAAAACTGTTTGTAGTAATTTTATTTGTAGGATTAAGTATGTCAATTGAAGCACAAACGGTTGATAGCAATGATTCTGTTTTTTCCAATTTCACAGCATTATCAAATAGAGGAGACGTATCTATTTCTTCTACAATGATTGAAAAGGGTAAGATTTTTATCCAATGGAAATCTGAGATGCAAGGTGTTTACTTT
>JBNMOV010000062.1:0-16047 GCA_051275765.1 Maribacter sp.
AGATACTGATGTAATCTACTTTTTGCCCTTTGCGTTTGAGTTTTTCTAGGTGGCGATCAAAACGTTCGAACTCTGTAAAGAAATGACAATTAGGAAAATAGCTATCTAGTATTCCTACAGAATCATGGGGATCTAGTGCTGCTACAAGTTGATTGCCTGTTTCTTTAATGGCTTTCATATGCCTAGGGGCCACATAGCCTGCTGCTCCTATGAGTGCAAAGGTTTTCAATTAATTCGCTTTACTTTTCCTTCGTTATACTGATATAAAACGCTTGTTTCAATACAAGTAGCAAGTCCTTCTTCATTAAAAACTAATCTATGTCCGTACTCGCTAACCCAACCAATTTGTTTGGCAGGATTTCCTACAACTAAAGCATAAGCTAAAACATTTCTCACTATCACCGCTCCTGCTCCTACCATGGCATATTCACCAATGTTATTTCCACAAATTATCGTGGCGTTTGCTCCTATGGATGCTCCTTTGCCAACATTCGTTTTTTGAAATTCTGACTTTCTATTTACTGCACTTCTTGGATTCATTACATTGGTAAAAACCATGGAAGGTCCTAAGAATACATCATCTTCGCAGATGACTCCAGTATAGATAGATACGTTATTTTGGACTTTCACATTATTACCTAGTATGACTTCTGGGGATATAACCACATTCTGTCCTAGATTGCAATTATTGCCTATTTTACAATTTTGCATAATATGCGAAAAGTGCCAAATTTTAGTGCCTTCTCCTATTTCGCAAGGAGTATCTATGACAGCAGTTTCATGTGCAAAATATAATGGATTATCAGACATCCTTATTTCACGAATTCTAATACAGCTGCTATAATATAATCTAATGCTTCCTTATCCATTTCAGTATGAATGGGAAGAGCAAATACTTCTTTGCAAAGCTGTTCTGTAACGGCTTGTTCCTCTCCATTGTGAAACGAAGAAAATGCTTTCTGTTCGTATAAAGGAACAGGATAGTATATATTGCAACCAATTCCTTTATCCAAAATATGCTGCATCAATCCATCCCGATTTTGTTTTACTCTTAATACATATTGGTGAAAAACGTGTGTGGAATTTTTCTCTCGAGCTGGAATAATTAATCCTTCGACATTTTCGAATGCTTTATCGTAAGTATCTGCTACTACCTGTCTAGCATTGGAATAATCATCCAGATACTTCAATTTCACATTTAAGACTCCTGCTTGAATAGCATCTAATCTAGAATTGCAACCTATCACATCATGATAGTATTTGCGACTTTGTCCATGATTGGCTATCATTCTTATTTTGGCAGCTAAATTATCATTATTCGTAAAGATAGCTCCTCCATCTCCGTAACAACCTAGGTTTTTCGATGGAAAAAATGAGGTCGTGCCTATGTCGCCAATAGTCCCTGCACTTTGAGTTGTTCCGTCTTCATAAGTATAAATCGCTCCTATGGTTTGTGCATTATCTTCTATGACAGAAATCCCTCTGGCTGTCGCCAATTCCATAATAGGCTGCATATCACAACTTTGTCCAAATAAATGGACAGGAACGATGGCTTTTGTCTTTAGAGTAATCGCTTTTTCTATTATTTTAGCAGTTACATTATAGGTATGAGGATCTACGTCTACCATTACTGGCTTGAGTTTCAAAAGAGCGATAACTTCTGCTGTGGCTACATAGGTAAATGATGGTACAATGATTTCAGATCCTTCTTCTAAGTCCAAAGCCATCAGTGCGATTTGCAATGCATCTGTACCATTAGCACAAGGGATGACATGTTTTACACCTAGGTAATTTTCTAGATTGGATTGAAATGATTTGACTCTTTCTCCTCCTATGAACCATGCTGACTCAATCGTCGATAATACTTCTGCATCTATTTCAGATTTAATGCGTTGGTATTGCTTTTTTAGGTCAACCATTGGGATATTCATACCTCTATCGTTTTATTTTCATAATACGTCACTCTTATCTTTTCTCTGCTACAATGTTGCGACCACATAGAAATCGTATTCGATCCACAATCTGCCACTACTAGCCAATCGCCTTCATTTGCCTTAGGCAAATCAATATTTCTACCTACAAAATCTCCTGAAAAGCAAAGTGGACCGCCTATATCGTAGCATTCATTTTTATCACTTTGTTTTTCCTTGCCATTATTATCAAAAAGATGGATAGCATGGTATGGTGCAGCACTACTATATACTTCTCTAACGAATAAATCTGCTCCTAAATGTGCTATTAAGATTTTAGGTTGGTAATAATCTAATTCGTATTCTACTCTGGAAATAGCAAAGGCATTATGTGTATGAACGAAACGTCCGTATTCTGTAATGACTTGATAATTAGAGAATAAATTGAGACATCTTTTCTTCAAGTTTTCTACAAACTGTTCTAAGCCGTTTTGTGTTCCTTCCTTGGTTTTGGCAGGAAAGCCTCCGCCTATATCTAGGAATTGGATGGTATCTTTTTGAGTCTGGTTGATTTTCTCAGCTAGATCATATACTACGCCTATAGCTTCTACATGACCATTTATATTTCCTATTTCAGAACCTGCGTGTACGTGCAGTCCTTGTATATTAGGAATAGAAAATATCTTCTCTAATATCTCTTTTTCTAATGAAATAGGAATCCCGAATTTTGAATTCTTATGGCTAACATTAAATATACCTGGCGACTTGACGTCCACTAATGGATTAACTCTCACGCCTATTCTAAGATGTGAAGTTTCCTTTAGTCTGTCTAGTTCTTGTAAGCTATTGGCATTGACATACAAGCCAGGGAAATGAATATCGCATTTTGCGATTTCTTCTCTAGTCTTGGCAGGGGAATCGAATATTATTTTATTAGGAGAGCAACCTGCTTTTATGGCAAGTTCTACTTCTTCATAAGAAGCCGCTTCTAATCCATGACCTGCTTCCACGATGTATTCTAATACATCTGCCAGAGAATTCGTTTTAATAGCTACTGCATGAAGTACATCTTTAGGATATACCTCTTCCAAGTGTTCCAAACGATTTTGCAACAATTCTTTAGAATAGATATACAGTGCTTTCTCTGTTTCCAATTCAGGATTATCCTTCAATAAATCCTGAATTATCCTGCTGTAATCTTCTTTAGAATATCTATATAAATGTCCTTGCTTTCTCATCTAGAATTGCCATCAATAATTTATCATTATCGAATCTCGTTGTTTCTTCTTTTTGTAATAAATTATAAATATTGTATGCTCCTATTGCTACTCGAATAAATGCTCCGCAGCTGTATTTTACGGGTTGTCCAAAGAATACCTTTTCGTAAGAACCTACCTTATACGTTTCTCCTACGATTTCCTTGTAGAGTATCTTTAGTTCATCATAGTTCAAATATGTTCCAAATCTCGATTTCACTCTGAACGAAATGATACTTTGGTTGGTTTTTTTCTGGTGAGGCATCAATTCTAAGTGCTTACCCTTTTCAATACACTTTCCAATGACCTCATTCCAATCTTCGATTATTTTGTGAGAATCGCCTCTTGGAATTTCATTGAAACGCTCCATTTCATTGAGTGCTATTTCCCATCTCAGTGCCAGTCCTTCGTTTACTTTTGTAGGGAAATATTTCCTAAGATTAGAAAAGCCATCTGTAAAATCATATTGAGAAAATATCTTATTGAAACCTGCTAGATTCTCTTTTTTGATTTCTACAGAATCAATTTTACTGGCTAGTGCTTTAGGAACTAGCATCACTCCACAAAACGGTGGTGCCATATAGAATTTAGAGCCAGTAATCATGACCATACATCCCATATTGAGCAGATGGTTGACTAGTTTTTTAGAGTTTCTGAACTGGCATAAATCTACTACCCAAAGTACGTCTTTATTCAGATTAGGAATAACGGAAATATCATCTTCTATTCCTGATTTACTACCTATCACTAATGCTCCAATCTTGGATTTATTAGGATTAACAGAAAGTACATCTTTTATTTTTTCGCTATGTTTGATGATGAGTCCCTCATCATTCCTTGCTTTGAAACGTGCAAGATTGACATCATAACGAACATTGACTTCATCGCCTTTCTCGACAGCATCCCCAAATTGATTCCTTGAAGCATAATATCTTCCTAAGTATGCCATTTGACTACCTGAACCCAACTCTTCAGGGCAGGTCAATATCAAAAGGATTTCCTTTTCAGGATAAAGGATTTTGGAAAACATGATAGGTAAATAAGCCAAATCACTCCCAGAAGGAGCGAATACGAGATCGAAAGCATCCTTGCCTTCGTAATTGAGTAAATCTTTAAGTCTTTGGGCTTGTTTTTCCCTAAGGCTAACCATTGTATCTTCATCAGAAAAGTCTAATTCAGATTCTAACACTTTGGATGTCAGTGAATTTAAGGTAGAACAAGTACAAGAACCTCTATTGAATAGTTTTTCAAAATGAAGGGGATTGATATGGTATTTATTGTTACCACTATCTAAAATATCGAGTCTTTCATCTCCTCCTTTATATATTAAGTCCGTCATATCTTTCATCACTTCCATCTTCTATTCTTTTTATCTACAATCTCCAATAATCAAAATCTGGATTTGGATAATCATATAATGATTTTAAATCCAATAATACCAAATCGTCTTTCATTAACGATTCAAAATATGCCTGATCTAAATTTTTATATTCATCGTGTGCCACTGCAACAACAATGGCATCATAATCAGTAGCTGGTTCATTTTTTAAATCCAATCCGTAAACTTCCATCACTTCATTTTTTGTCGCATAAGAATCTACGAGGTCTACTTTGATAGAGTAATCTTTTAGTTCTTTGATGAGGATCGCCACTTTTGAATTACGAATATCTGATACATTTTCCTTAAATGTAATTCCTTTGACCAATATCTTACATTGGCTGAGATTCTTATTTTTTCTGATGAGGAGTTGCACTAATTTCTTGGCAACAAATGCAGGCATATTATCATTTATCCTACGCCCTGCTGCGATGACTTGGGGATCATAGCCCAATTGTTTTGATTTATGGATAAGGTAATAAGGATCCACTCCTATACAATGTCCTCCTACCAAACCAGGATAGAATTTAAGAAAATTCCATTTTGTCCCAGCAGCCTTTAATACTTCGCTCGTATCTATATCCATTTTATCAAATATGATAGCAAACTCATTCATCAAGGAAATATTCAAATCTCTTTGAGTATTCTCTATTACCTTAGCTGCCTCTGCTACCTTAACACTAGATGCGGTGTATGTTCCTGCCTTGATAATGTGTCCATATATCATATTGATTTCTTCCAAAGATTCCTCATCTCCTCCAGAAACTATTTTCAATATAGTGGTTAATGTTCTTTGCTTATCTCCAGGATTGATTCTTTCTGGCGAATAGCCAAACTTAAAATCTATATTCCGTTTCAATCCAGACAATTCTTCTATGATGGGAAGACAATCCTCTTCCGTACATCCAGGATACACGGTAGATTCAAAAATGACATAATCTCCTTTTTTAATTATTTTCCCTACGCTTTCAGATGCTTTGAATAGGGGCATAAGATCAGGGACTTTATGCTTATCGATATCTGTAGGAACTGCTACTATATGGAAATGTGCCTGAGATAATACAATGGCATCCGTAGTGAATTCGATACTAGTTTTTTCAAAGGCAGATGCCTCTAATTCCTTGGAGGGATCTATGCCTGCTTTCATTTGGGCAACCCGTCTTTCATTAACATCAAATCCTATGACATCGAAATATTTAGCAAATTCCAATGCTATAGGTAAGCCAACATACCCCAAACCAATAACAGATATTTTCTTTTTTCTCTCTATGAGGTCTTGATACATATCAAAATTCTATTCGGAAACTTCATAATTAATTTAAGTTGCTTTTTACGCAACTTAGTCCTCAGCTTAAGTTATTAACTGTATAAACCCAATGACTGAGGTCTGTGATATGTTAGCTGAAAGCAGCAAAACGACTGAACTAGAATGCGTTTTCTTGTGTTTTTTTACCAAAAACAGTAAGGAAAACAATTTTCACATCAAGTAAAAACGACCAATGCCTAAGATACCATACATCATGGCTCGTTCTACCTTTTTTGGATTTTTCTGTTGTAGTAGGACCTCTGAATCCATTGACTTGTGCCCAACCAGTAATTCCTGGTTTGGTGTAGTGCCTAAGGATGTATTCTTCCATTTCGCCGCCTAGTTCCTTATCCAAACTAACTGGATGAGGGCGAGGACCAACTACACTCATATCTCCTTTGAGTACATTAAAAAATTGTGGCATCTCATCTAGATTGGTCTTTCTCATAAAAGCACCAATCTTAGTGATACGGCTGTCGTTTTTGGTGGCTTGTTTGGTATCTGCCTCGTCATTGATGACCATGGATCTAAATTTGTGACAAATAAAACCCTTGTTTCTATAACCTACTCTTTTTTGATTAAATAATGCAGCACCAGGAGATTGTATTTTTATAAGTATATTTAACAATGGATATAGCCAAGACATGATAAACACAATGACGAAGGATGAGAATACAATATCAAAACTCCTTTTTAAGAATCTATTTCTCAATCGAGCTATATTTTCATCTTTTACAGAAATAATAGGATAGCCATTATGAACTTCCATTTTTACGCCTCTTGAAATCAATTCTACTTCTAGTGGAATGATTTTGAAATCTATGAAATTCAACAATGAATAATTCATGAGCTCTCTTACTTCCTTAACTTTCATTTCATCAGAAGCATAGAGGATCATGTTTACTTTATTCGACTTGATGAAATCGTATATGCCATTGACATCTCCAATTCTATCATACCCTTCAGGAATATTTTCGCCAAAAGAGCCTAAATAATTCACTTTTTCCAAATGAGCATTACTAATCGTACCTTCTACTTTTTTCAATACATCACAGTAACCTATTACGATATAATTGAGCATTTCTACTCTGCCCATATGAGGAAGATACCTTTTTAATAAAAATCTTCCTAGTGGTAATAGTAAAACTAATGTCACATAAAATGACAGATGGAATGTCCAATTTTCTTCGAATATGATATAATATATCAAAGTAAATCCTAGAAAGTGGAGTAGATAATTATTGAATACACTTTTCATTTCTACTTTGAAAGTAGTGTATTCAAACCTTCCATATAACTGGTTGGCTAAGGACAAGCTAGAAAACCAAAGTAATATGATGATAATCCACATGGTAATAGAATGTTCTGATAAGTCAACATTACCATACACCAAAAAACGAGCGATAAAATAGGACATATTTATCCCTACTAAATCTATCAGAATCCTTATTAATTTTTTTGAATGAAGCATTTATAATTACTATTAAAACAATCCTTTCTTATTGCATTCTATGTACCAATCCTCAATACTAGTCTTTAGTGTGAAGTCAAATTCGTATTCGCTGTCTTTCAGCTTTTCTCCACTCATGTTCGTAGAGGTCATTAGTTTTTTTACTCTATCCGGATGAATTCCGTTCAGTTTCAAACCAACCATACTACTTAGATTACTCAGTGTCGCTGCTACAAAAAGTAATAATTTGGCAGGGATGACCAGTTTTGGTTTTCTTACTCCACAAACGGATGCCATCGTCTCTGCTATTTCTCCAATGGTTGGTGGAGGGAAATATGCTGCATTAAAAACATGTACTCCAGGACCGAAATTTTCTATCATTTCAGACATTACCTTAACCAAATCCTTGACATAAATACAAGCTTTCCTTGTGTCTTTCCTTCCAGGAAAAAAGAATGCTCCCTTACTTATAGCTTTGTATAACCTTGTAAAATTACCATTTTCTCCTGTACCATACACTACTCCAGGGCGAATAATAATCAAGGTTCTTTTCTCTGGTGCTTCCGCCTGCCAGAGTCTATTGATGTATTCTCCTTGTACCTTTGATGCTCCGTAAGGGTCTGCTGGCATTTGGAGTGTTGTTTCTTTTTTCTCATGTTCGTCTGGGCCGAAGGTGGACATGGTACTAGTAAAAAGGATGGTATCAATACCTTTTTCCCTTGCTATATCACAGCCGTGTTTCGCATCTAAAACATTAGTTTCAAAGTATTCTTGTTTTTCGTAGCCAGGAATTTTTGCCAATGCAGCTAGATTAACAATAGCATCTATTTTATCTGTACCCACACTATCTACAGGAATTGGTTTTCTGATATCCCAATTAACATGTTTATCAGAAAGTGTCTTTTCTTCCTTTTTGAAATCTATATTTGTAAAGCGGCTTTTAGGTTTTTTATTCTTCACATATCGCATATAGTGCGTACCTATGAAACCACTACCACCTATGATTAGATAATTCTTATCCATATATTTTGTGTTATTTGGATTTTCCTGCAATTTCCAAGTATTTATGTTGATAGCTCTTTATCATCTTATCCACGCTAAAATTATCTAGAAAAAACTGTTTGGAATTTATTCCTAATGATAACATTAAATCAGCGTCATTTTTCAATTTATTAATAGCTTCCACACCTTCTTCAAGCGTCTTATATACATAGCCATTATATTGATCCTTAACTAAATCCGTATTGCCTATGCAATGATGCAATACTAATGGCAACTTGCTTTGCATGGCTTCTATCACACTCAAAGGCAAACCTTCCCAAAGGGCTGTGGATAAATAGACATCTGATGTATCTAGTAAATTAAGCATGACATCATAATCTACCCATCCTGTTACTTCTATATTAGGAGCTGTCAATTTATCTCTTTCTTCGCCCTCTCCTATCCAAATGAATTTAACAGATGAATCTGAAACGAATTGCTCTGCTATCTCGTTGAATAAGGTAGGATTTTTTTGTGCAGTCAGTCTCCCTACTGTTAAGATAGTCAATGGATTAGGTTCGTTATTTTTAATCACATCACCTTGACGAACGGGAAGTCCATTGTTTACATAAGAAACTTTGAAATTCTTATCTTCGTACATCCTAGCTTCTGAAGCTGAGGCAGCTACTACTTGTCCACATAGTTTGTCTGCGAATTTTTCTAAAAAGACAAATACCTTTTTCTTATTCGCAGAAACATCTAATCTAGCGAATGATGGACCATTCGGAGAATAGAAAATATTTTTATTTTTCAAAAATAAACCTGCTATTCTTCCTAGAAACCCGCCTTTGGAGGAGTGAAGATGAATAACATCATAATTGATGCTTTTCAAAGTAGTGTATAACTCTCTTGCGGCCTTCAAATCTTTTAAAGGACTAATTTCCCTTGTTACATTCTTCCAAAGATGAAAGGTCGTTTCTGTAGGATACCTTTTCTTGGTTGCTTCTATGTCGAAATCACGGATATTAAAAATGACGTGATGTTTAAAATTAGGCATTCCCATGATGAGTTGGCGGATAAACTCGCCGACTCCTTCTGCCATATTTTCTACGATGTGAACTACTGTTATGGTATTATTATTTGCTTCTTGCATTCTTATATCTTACGCCAAGCGTCCAGTTTTTTTCCTAATAAATTCTCGATATATTGTGTATCGTTCTCGTATATTTCCAATAGTTTGGGTTTCCATTCTTCTGGTATGGCTGGTGGTTTTTTCTTGCTTTCGTAGAGCATTTTTCGTACGCCAAATGACTTACCTACTTCTACTATCTTATGTAGTTTCAAGCGTTTTAATGTCGCTATGAACATATTCATATACCTTGCTACGAATAAGGAAGAAGGCATAGTAGCTGCATTTTTCTTTTCACGTAAATCTTCGGGGATGTATTCTTTTATTCCCAAAAATGATTCTATCCCTTTGAGGACTTCTTCTGGATCATCCTTGATATCATCCATTAATACATAATGGAATTGTTCTGGTGAGAATAAAGAATGCCAATGTTCGATGTGACTTTTATAGTTCCCAGAACTTAGTATCTGTGGTTCTTCCTTTATCGCTTTATTGAAATCTATGTTCTTTATCAACCCTAGTTTGAGATAGTGTCTATATAAGGACTGTGCTTTTTCTATTGGATTTCTTAGGCTGACTAATATTTTAATATTAGGAAAATGTTGTTTTATTCTTTCTGGACTGGCTGCTGTATCGAAATACTTAGGTGTTACTTCTCCTGTTAGTTGCCCTCCTTTTTGGTGTTTGAAATAGGTAGTTAGATTTTTTAAATCCTTATCATAAAATTCATCAAAAAACTGAATTTCCTTAGTAGCTATAGGCAAACATAAATCTGGATGCTGAACTAGCATAAAGTGCAGCCATGTAGAACCCGTTTTCTGTGGCCCTATTCCTACGAAATCTAATTTAAAATTCTTATCCAAGATGTAGAAATTGATGATTAAAGTGATAGATAATTTTACGTAAGTACCACAAAAAATACTTTTTATCTATTACTTTAAATAACTAAATTGTTATAATTATTTATTCATGGCTTCTTTCATCCAATCGAACTGAGCTCTGACTCCTTCTTTTAATGTAATCTTTGGTAGCCAATCCAGTTCCTCTTTGATGGCAGTAATATCGAGGCTTACCTTTTTGACATCAAATTGTTTTGCTTCTTGATAATCTATTTCAAAATCAACAAATTCTTTTAGGATGTCTATGATTTCGTTGAGACTATCATCTGATCCTGAACCTATATTAAAGATGCCTTGCTTTTGTGATTCTATCCCTTTGATAATCGCACTGACCAAATCATTGACATACAGATAATCCTTTCTCACTTCTCCATCTCCCCACACTGAGATTTCTTTTCCTAATAGGATGTTCTTAATAAAATGTCCTGTTACGCCTTGTGGCTTATCAATATTTTGACGAGGTCCATAGATATTAGCTGGACGGAAGATCAATGGTTTTAATCCATATAACTCTTCAAACATGAGCAGGTATTTCTCTACTGCTAATTTCACTATTCCATAAGAGGAAATGGGTTCTAATGTATGATTTTCGGGAATGGGATAAGTTTCTGTATTTCCATAGACTGTACCTCCTGATGAAAGATAGATGATTCGTTCCTTCCCTAGATCTTTCATGATTTGAAGAAGATTGACACTCGCTATAAGATTAGTACGAATATCAAAAGCCATATTTTTATTAGAAGAACCTGGAACGGTAGTGCTTACTAGATGAACAACAATATCTTGTGGTTCTACTGCATTTTTCAGCAAAGCCATTTCTTCTATACTGCCATAATAGTAAGTCACTTCATCCAGTTCTCCCCTTATCTTATCCTGTGATAAATCATAGATAGATACTTGATAATGATGCTCTAATAAAGCGTCTACTAAATGAGAACCAATGAATCCGTTACCTCCTACGACTAATATTTTTTCTTTTTTAGTCATACTATGTTTCAGCTAATTTCAATTTTTCAATACCATCTAATTTTTTTGAGCTAGCTATCATAGCTATCACAGTCAAAAATAGTGGCAACACAGAAATACTAATCGGGGATACATATGCATTCAATGGAATAAAAAAGGCTGCCATAATTCCTGCCAGATATAAATTTTCTGTCGTTTTATGATTCATGTAATTCTTAATGGATAGAAAAAGGCTAAAGAAATAGATGAATACGATTGAAAGGAACATAAAAATACCTCCTTCTAGATACATTAATATGAATACATTATGAACACCATATCCAATATCTTCCCTCGCTAGTTCTGGCTTGTATAGTCTACTATTAATTCCATGCTCCTCTAAGCCTGCAAAAAATGATGATATTCCTGTACCTATCAAGATGACCTTAGGTTCATCTATTATCTCATAGCCAAATGCTAAGAAAAGCACTCTAGATACATCACTCGTATCTCCTGCCTGTTCTGCACGATCTACAAAGTTCGTAAATGCTGCCATGCCAGAAAGATAAAGTGCTGCAAAACCTACGACAATGAATGGTCCAAAAATAGTAGTAGAAATAATTTTCTTTACAGACGATGTACCCAAGGCAAAAGTCACCAACGAAAAGAAGATGAATATTGCTAATGCACCTCTAGATATCGTAGCTAGAAGTGCCAATAAAGCAAAGGATATGAACATCAAGCCTAGCACAAGTTTTTTTATGTCCTTCTTCCAATTAGCCCTAAAAATGCCTGCAACTACTGCTCCCCCCAGAATTGGCAGAATCTGTCCATAGATATTACTACTCTTACAAGGTCCAGATACTCTTCGAATATCACTTCCTCTTGTAGACCTAGCAAAACCCTCCTCTTTTTCTCCTAGTAAAAACGAAATATTTCCAATGGAGCTATTCGTAATATACTGTAATAGAGCTATAATTATCATGATGACAGCTAAAATAACGTATAGCCTTATAATTCCTTTTTTAGTAACCAGTCCATTTTCAAACAAAACTCTGTAAATAAAATAGACGGCAATCGATCGTTCCCAATCTTGAAAGGCCATGATCGTATTATCTGATGCTGCATAATAGGCATTCAGAACCATCAAGACTGCTGTTCCTAAAAAGACATAATCCAAGCTAATGAATTTGAACAAGCGTACCTTGCCCTGTATCATCATCAGCCCCAAAACAACCCACATAGGAAAGATGATGAAATCCATCAAACGAATCACATATGCACCTTTTACCAACGAAAGAGGGAGTAACACCATTGCTGTTGTAAAGCCTATACAAAATAGATATGCTATGTGCTTTAATTTCAGTTTCAACTCAATGTTGTCTTTATCCTTATTTCATTCCTTTACCCTTGAAGAAAATCAATACGCCACGAGGTACAATATAAACTATACATGCCCTCACCAAACCTACTATAGGATGGTATCCAAAATAGAAATTCTTTAGGATAATTTTTATCTTACTTAGTACTTGAGTTTTTCTTCTCAATGCAGAGATAGAGTGATCGTTGATTTCTTTATATACCAATACTTCTGGTAGATTCGATCCTTTGAATTTCTTGATGACATCAAAGAAATAGGCATGATCTTCTGCTGCCTTGAATCCTAGTGGATATAAACCAATAGTTTCTGGCACTTCTCTTCTGAACATCACACAAGGATGGACAAACATACTATTGAAATACATTTGCTTCTTAATCACTTCAAAATCTGCAGGACGGTTCATTATGTAAAGATTGTTACCTTCTTCGTCCACTGTCTGACATGCTGTTCCTAAAAGTGCTATGTCCTTATTCTCATCTAGGAATTTTTCTTGTTTGGCAAATCTGTCAGGAGCACAATAATCACCACTATCCAGTCTACCAATATATTCATAATCTCTTTCTAGAATAAATTCTAAACCTTTGTTCAGAACGTGTTCTATGCCATGATTAGGTGTTTCATATAAATAGAATATCATACCATCGCCTTTAAAAGCTGCATTGGTACGAGCTTCATCTGGTTGCTTTTTACTACCATCATCCGCTACGACTATATCTACCTTTTCTCCTTTACCAATGGAATCAATGGACTTTATCAATCCCTCTGTATCATTGTAATGAGGAATAAGTACACATACTTTATTGCGTTTGCGTTCTGCCATTTTCACAATTATTTATTATGTATTTTTTGGTAGATGGGTAAAAGGACATCCTTCACTATCGCATCCCATGAATAAGCTCCAGTAGCTTCTTGAAAAGCGTTGTTGACGATTCGTTCTGTTTCGTCTGGATGTGTGAATGACCAGTTTATCTGTTCATAAATATCCTCCAATTCGTACTCACAGAGTAAGCCCGTTTCTTTATGAGAAATCGCTTCTTTCAAGCCTCCTTTTTTTGTCGCTATGATCAATGATTTCAATGGCATTGCTATCATTAATACACCACTTTGGGTAGCATCTTTATAAGGGAGTAGCGTCGTTCCGCACTTATTAAAATACTCTTCTACTTCGCTATCTGGGATAAAACGAAGATCTAGTTCGATATTCGAACATTGCTTGGCTTCATCTAAGAATTTTTGGGATTCTGCTTTCCAATTTGGATCATCCACTTCTGCACCACCCATTCTTCCTGCTATAAATATTTTAGCATCTGAATGAGATACTGCTAATTTTCTGGCAATAGCTGGTACGATTCCTATTCCTTTATTTGGTCGAATCATACCAAAAAGAAGGATGTTCTTATTGAACTTATATTGCTTCGCATCCAGTTCTTGAGAACTGAATATATCCAACACTCCATGCTTATAATAAAATATCTTATCAGCGTTGATTCCATCACTAATAAGTTCATTCCTTATGCCTTCGCTATGGACAGCTATACTGAAATTCTTGAATTTCGTCAGTGTCCAAATGACATTACGTTGTATTTTGAATTTAAGCGTTGTTCCCATTCCAGAATGTGGTTTGGGATCATGGACAGTTACAAGAATAGTCTTAAATAATACCAAAGGAATCCACATGAACATACCTAACATATATGTTTCTCCAGCACTATCATGAATGATATTATACTCTTTTTTCAATCCTGTACGAATCACTCTTAGAATGAAACGCAACTTAGCTTTCAGTCCTAATGTAGGAATGAACGTAGCATCATTCTCAAAGGAATTGGAATCGTTATCCTTGAGAACCTTATCTGTGATAAGATTCTCAACATCTACTCCATTTCGTTTGAGTCCACGAGTAAGTGCTAAGCCATATCGACCTATTCCTTCACTGGATAAACAGATGTGCAAGACTTTCATGCTCGCTTATAGTCTTTTTGTGATTTTTTCAATATTTGCCTTAATGTGAACACTATATATATAAGAAATTTGTTCCTTCAGGTTCTTTATGGTCAAATTAGGTCTGCTCTCTTTTGCTTTAATAGTATAACCTTCTTCCTTCAATTCTTTTTCTAATCTGCTACTCATGTATGCTACGGATTTTGCATCCATATTTTGCATCCATTTGTATTTATTATTAGGATCTATTTTTCCTAAGTTTTTCTTTTTCCAAGGTTCGCTTTCCACATTAAAACTATGAATATCCACTTCCTTATCAGAGAAAATATCTGCTGAATATGGAATATCTATAAACTGGCAGAGTTCTTTCATTTTCTCTTGTGGAGCAGTAATAAGATCTTCATATCTAATTTTAAAAAACTGCTTTGAAGGCACTTCTTTTTTAACATGAAGGAATTCTTTCCATTGTTTCATATAAAAAAGTAAGCTTCCTTTGTACCAAGGCACTTTTTGCAAAGAAAGCACTACATCTCTAGGATCTCTGGTTATCAATATAATTTTCGCTTTAGGAAAAGCTTCCAAAAGCGGTTTTATATAGTATGCATGCGTAGGTGTTTTTTCTCCCCAATTAGGGATGTTATACCTTTTTGCATATTGAGAAACGATAGCATCTAAAATATTAGAATGACTAACTTTCGATGAAAGTACTGTTGATATAATCGCTTCTTTTTCTTCATCAGAAAATCGAAATTCTTTGATAGCTGATTGGCTAATTGTTCTATCTAAAAGCTCTGCTACCTTTTCTTTTGGATAATTTTCAATATCCTGGTGCTTCCTCCATACTCCACCAAAATAATGGGTTTCTGGTGGAAAAATGATTTGCCCTGTTCTATTGAGTAAATCAGTTAATAATGTGGTACCAGAACGAGGTACGCCTACTATGAAAACTGGTACTTTCACTATAAAACGTAAGGAGCTTTGAGTGAATAACCATACTCGTTTACACGAGATTCGTATTTTTCAATGATCTTTTTAATCTTCCTTTTTTGCAAAAAAGATTCTCCTAACTCTTCCCACTTTTTATAGTATTTCTCATTCACACCTTTCCTTATCATCGATTCTTTCACATCTACTTCTCTTCCTAAGAAATCAGATATTTTATCAAATACTTCTGTTGGATTATTAACAAATCCTTCGTATTTGAATTCTAAAACATCCTTCAGGTCAGACTTATCTTCATTGAAAATATCATGACATTTCAGCCAATGTTCGATTAAACTATCTAGGGATGTCTTTGACCATTTTTGGGTGGCTAATGATACCGCTATTGGATGGCGAATGATCGTCAGATATTTTGAATTGGGGAATACTTCTTGTAAAAATTTACTCTTTAGTAAATTGGGTGGAGATTTTTCCAATAAGACTTCCTTTTCCATATCCCAGTACGGGCTCCATTCTTCTATCAACTTAT